>JBEPYC010000128.1:0-9958 GCA_041641555.1 Chitinivibrionales bacterium
CTGATCGACAGTGGCCTCGGCGAGGACCTCGACGATATTACCGGATTCGACGGCGATGTCGCGCAGACCGTGGTCGCAGTCGGTCTCCGCAAATCCGATCCGCAGAACGCAGAAAAGGTGCAGGAGCTGATTCTCAGCACGCTGGAGCAACAGATCACCCAGGGACTCGATGAGCGGCTTCTGGAGGGATGTATTCGACAGATGGAGTTCGGGCTTCGAGAAATCAGCGGTGGACGCCGGTTTCCTCATAATTTGAAATTGGCCGACCGATGCTATCGCTCGTGGCTGTATGAAGGAGATCCCCTGACCCACCTGAGATTCGAGGAGCCTATCGAATCGATTAAAAAAGCATTCCAGAAAGACAAAGATTATTTCAAGGCGATTATCCGGGACCGGCTGCTGCAAAACCCTCACCGCCTCCTTTCGGTAGTAACGGCTTCAAGCGAAGATGCCAAAAGGTTTGAGCAACAGACCGCCACGAATGTAAAAGAGATGACCCGGGATTTCACCGATGCCGATAAGGAGCGTTTTTATAACTTATCGCAACAACTTCTTGACGAACAAAAGAAACCACCGGCACCCGAGAAACTTGCCACTCTTCCCAAGCTGCGCAAAGATGATCTGCCGAAGGAAAACAAGCTGGTGCCGACTGAACATCTAAAAGCCGGGCACATACCGGTATATGCGCATCCGCTCTTCACATCAGAAATCGTTTACGTCGATGTCGGCTTTGACTTCAGCCGTATTTCACCTGAACTTCTCCCCTACCTTCCCGTTTTCCTGGAGTATATCACCCGATGTGGTGCTGCGGGCAAGTCATATCAGGACATGTCCAGGGAGATCGCGCTTTCGACAGGCGGCATCCATTCATCGGTCGTGTGCACCAACCCTATCGACCAGAACGGCAAGCCCGTTCTCCGGGCCTTCTTTCACGGAAAGGCTCTCCCGGCTCGTGTTGGGGAAATGACCGGGATTCTTGTCGATCTTTTTACCGAACCGGATCTTGCCAACAAAAAACAGCTCCGAGATATCGTCCTGGAGATGCGGAATGAGAGGAACTCATCTATTGTCGGCGCGGGGAACGGGTATGCAATGACCCATGCGGCATCACGCCTTTCCACCTGTGCATCGATCGAAGAGCAGCTGCACGGTATTTCAAATCTTCGGTTTCTCGATGAACTCGCTCTTACTAACGACATGGACAGTGTAGCAAAAAATATGCAGTCGCTCCACCGCGAACTCATCACTTCCGAAAACCTTATTATTTCGCTGACCAACGATGCACCGGAACAACATATTGGACACCTTGAGCATCTTGTCAAATCCCTGCCCGAAAGCAGCAGCGCCCGCGGCCTCGCGCCCAAACCCGAAGGAGCAATCCACAGTCTCGAAGGAATCGAGATAAGTGCATCGATCAACTTCGTTGCGCGAGCATGGGGAATTCAGGAAGTCACTCCCGCAAGAGCCGGGCGTCTTTCTCTTCTGGCCCGCCACATGTCCACGGGATATCTGTGGGACAAAGTTCGCGTTGAGGGGGGTGCATACGGTGGTAACGCGGCCTTTTCCAGCAGCGACCAGGTCTTTCTCTGCAGTTCCTACCGGGACCCGAATCTGGCCTCGACACTTTCGCATTTCGACAATGCCCTGGAGAATGTGCGCGAAGAACTGACCGAGGAACGACTGGAGCAGAGTATCATAGGAGCTATCGGACGAATCGACTCTCCGAAATCGCCGCATAGCCAGGGCTACAGCGAAACCCTTTCGCTTCTTTCCGGGCGAACCCAGGAGTACCGCCAGAATGTCCGCGAAGCTATTCTCTCGACCACGGTCGACGACCTGAAAGCCAGTGCTCAGGAAATTGCCGACGAGAAGCAATGGTCGGTAGCTGTTCTGGGCAGTCCTTCGGCATTTGAGCGTGCCCAGAGCGAAGGCATTGTCCTCACCCGAACGCCGCTCCTGCCCAAACGTACCAAGTAGGAAAAGAAAACGCAGGAGGTAGGATTCGTATGAATCATTACCTCCTGCGCCCATCACGGCATTTCCCCAATGCGTGGTCTTACCGAGCAGTCTTCCCGGCGAACTGCCACCTAAGTGGTTTTCTAAGCCGAGAGGTCTACTTCACCCCTCCGAGCTGCTTCTTCTGTTCTTTTCTGTGCCTCGGGTTCCCGAGCCTGCTCCTGCTCTTCCCGAACTCGCTGTTCTCGGGCGTTCTTTTCGGTATCCGCGTTGCGAACGGAATGTTGCACCGCTGATCCATCAACTCGACCAATAGCCATTCTCGAGACTCCTTTGCTCAAATTCCACATCTCCCTGTTAAGTATATCGGCAACAATTCACAAAGCTTTAGCTTTTTTTTCAGGAAGCCGTAGAGGATAGTCACATTCATGCGTTTCCGTGCTTCGGGATTACCATGCAACTCTGTCCGGGAGCACCAAAACGTACATTATTAGTGCAGGCACTCCCGCACCAAAAAGAAAGAAAGCCATGTCCGCGACCAGATTTCTTTGTCAGCTACTGACCCTGATCATCTTCGGGATATCGATTGCAGGTGCAACCGATATCAAGATAAAGACCGGAAAAACGTTCCGGGGAACAATAGTCACCGAAACCGAACACTATCTGGTGATCGAAACCGAGGGAACCCGGATAAACATTGCCAAGGCAATGGTTACCGAAATCGATGGTGCTCCCTTCTCGGCCAATAACCGGAAACCAGTCCCTCAGGCCCACCAGCACCTCAATAATTATGTTCGATCTGCCCGGGAGTCTGCTCCTCAGAACCCACCGTCCCGCTCTCCCCTCGGGTCCGGAGCATCACACCAGTACATTTTGGGGAAACTCACCAGAATCAAGCTGAGAAACGGCTCTGAGTTTCGCGGCCGCATTCTAACGATCGGTGAAAATCACCTTGTGCTCGAAGTCGGCAGTTCCCGCATGAACATCGCGAAAAACATGGTGACCAAAGTTGACGGAAGAAAAGTGCGACCAGTAACGCCCAGCCAAGAGACTGGTGGTAATCCGCTCGGTCGGATGGCTTCAGAAACAACGAAACGTTTCTCGCCGAAACGATCACGTCCCGAATCCGACTCGGCTTCGATTCTATCCGAAGGCACAAGGCAAAGCACAACCAAATCCAAAGCAGACAAACGGGTATCACAACCCGCAGATGAAAACAGGAACAAAGGGGAAAGTCCTTCCAACGTTGATGCCCCGGCCCCCGCCACGCAGCGAGTGTCCGGTTTCTCCAAGAAGGACCGCAGTGCAGAGAATCGACCGGCGCCCACCGGCCGACCGCAGAAGCCAATATCGAAGGTGTCAGGCTCCGCAGCTGAAATTGCAACCAGCCGCATGTCCGATCATCCTGAGCATGTGGAGAAAAGTCGCCCTCTCTCTCGCACAAAATCGAACCTTGAAAAGCCGGCACCGGAACCACCAGCTGAACGCTCCGTCGACACGGTAGAAAAACGAAAGCAAACGCCTTGGAGAAGCTCGCGAAGTGATTCCTCCCGCCTCGCCATGGGCGTTGCTCCCGAAAGCGCAGAACCACCCAGGACAGCCCCTCCTCGCTCCGCACCTTCTTCCTCCACCTCGCGCTCACGAATAACTATCACCGATGTCTCTGAGGATAACGAGGAATCTGCGCAAAGCAATCCAACGATCAAACCCGGCGAGATGGAGAGACTCATCGACAAACTGCGTTCCAGACTTCCCGAAAACCGAATGCGAGCCGTACTCCGTCTCCGGAAGCTCGGACCGGCGGCATCACCTGCAGTCAAACATCTGGTACAACTCCTGGCCGACACGAGCGCATTTGAGCCGCTGTCCCGTTCGGGCACAACGGACTTTTCATTTTCTTCCCGCACCTCCATAAGTGAACAGGCAGCACATACGCTTGCGGCAATCGGGGATTATGCGGCAGAACCGCTGATGGATGCAATCCATGACGAGAGGTGGGTCGTTCGAGCGCAGGCAATCTTTGTTTTGGGGGAGTTTGGGTATCACGGAGCGGCCCGGGATCTGGTCAGCGCACTTTCGGATACAAGTCTTGTCGTGCGCAATGTTGCGGTCGAAGCGCTGGTTAGCATCGGAGACCCCAAAGCAGTTTTCGGGGTGCTTCGTGGGAAAAGAAACGATGCCAAACAGTATGCAATTGAAGTACTCGCCAGGCTCAAAGATCCCTCGGCAGTCCAACCACTTACCCGGGCGCTTCGTGATCGAGATTCATACGTCCGTGAAAAGGCAGCCTACGCTCTGGGAGAAATCAGGGATAGAAAAGCGGCTCCGGATCTGGTGAAAGCACTCGATGACAACATCTCTTTTGTACGCCACAATGCGGTCGAAGCCCTGGCAAAGCTTGGTGATCCTTCGGTCATACCCTATCTTCGTGCCGTCCTCAAAGATCCAAGCGAATACGTGCGCACCGAAGCTCTCCAGGCGGTGAAGGATTTGACGGCGCAGGCTTATGGGAGGCACGCGACCAACACAAAGACACTTGTTGCCGACCTCCGTCATGATAATACCGAGGTGCGCGAGAAAGCAGCAAACGCGCTCTGGCTGCTCACGGGCAAAGACTTTGGCCAGAATCCCGAAAAATGGGAAGAGTGGCTCGAAAAAACCGGCGGAATACTTGCCCCGCCGGCTTCGGAACGGCAGAATTAAAAACTAATACTGTTCCGATTGAGATTCGAGCCCTGAAGAAAATATTGCGACCTATGATGCATGCAACCCTTCGTTTTGTTCCCATAGCGGTTCTGTTTCTGCTGGTATCCTGTGCCGGACCGATGAAACAATTCTACACCGATTCCTATTTTATCGAGGACGGAGTCTACGAAAACAAGCCACTGGGTTTTACATTGGAGTTCCAGGGGAACTGGTACATTTTTACCGACCCCAACGAGATGCCCAAGGGAGGAAGGGGCTTTGCCAGACAGATGCAGGAAACTGGCGGTGAATTGCTGTTCATGGGTTCAACAATCGAAGGGACCCAAGCGACACGGGCAATTGCAATGAACCTCAATTTGCCAATGCAAGAATATGCGCAGCGTATCTATGACCTGAATCTGGAAGACATCGATGAAGACAATGGACTGAAAGACTTCATAGCGGCAGACCAGCCGATGATCAAATGGGAATACCAGAAAGGCGGGTTCCAGTTCGTGGAGTACTTCTTCCGACTGAACACCTACAATATCCGAGTGGCGTTCTGGACCAAACCCAAAATCTACCAACGTTTTCGGCCAGTTTACGAAAGTATCATGGCCTCGATTCAGTACGTTTCCCGGTACTGAGTCTTTCCCCGAATAAAACCTTGCTCAGAACCCCTGAAGTCCGCAGCAGCGGGTGCACACAGGCATAAGACCTTTTTTCATCTGCCGGCGGAATTCCTTGAATTTTTCGCCGTTCCAGACGTCGTAAAACGATTCTTCGTTTATGTTCCCGCAAGTGTAATCCTGATAGTCACGGCAGGGCGTTATTCGGCCATCGGGTGAAACCTCGGCTACCACATACACGCTTTCGCAAGCAGAGTACCCGCAGTCCCACTGATGATCGCTGTAGTATCTCCGGATCTGCGACTCCGAATAGATGTCGGGGATGAAATGCGGTACCGATGAACGGCCCCGAGACATCCGAATGACTTCCTGTACCTGGTGAGCCGTCACTTTCGGGTCGACATCATTGAAACACGATTTGAGATATCCCCGGTGATTCTCCGGACGATAGCCGAACCGATTGCAGAAAACCTCTTCATGAACAGCCGCTTCTTCTTCGGGGATGTACCAGCCATAGTAAAACGGATGCAGCTGGGTCTTGTCGGCTACCAACCGATGAATCTCGGTAAGATGATTGTAGTTATGGTTAGAAATGACCGTGATCGGAATGACCATCGGTGTTTTCAGCTTTTTCTTTTGCTTCAGTGCATGAACCTTTTCGATCACCGCCATCGTTTTCTCGAAATTGTTCGAGTTTCCTCCAGCGGGAGACCGCATCGTGTTCTGCGATTCCGAGTCCCATCCATCGAGGCTGAGGTACAGTATCGCCAGTGCGCCGGTATCGATCAAATCTTCCAGGATAGGATCCAGGGACTGTGAGTTGGTAACGATTGAGCCATACAGTTTATTCCGCCCAAGCTCTTCAAACAACGGCAGAAGTGGCTTCCACATGGTCGGTTCACCACCCCAGATATAATAGAACGGGCGATCTCGCCGTGTCTCGAACAACACTCGTTTCACTACATCGAAATCCAGCTGATCCAGTTTCTCGCCGCGTTCCAGCTTCAGCCGGAGATGTCCGTTCTCTCCCCATTGCCCACAGGAACCACATCGAAGATTACAGACTTCGTTAACCCGCAGCGAGAGCATTCCAACCGGAATATCCTTCTCTGCATTTCGCGGAGCCAGATACTTTCGGTAGCTGAACGGAATCATCGATGGCCAGGATTGAATATCGGAAAAAAATGCGGGAAGCGCATGCTTGAACATGAACTGCGTTGGTAGAAGGGCCGTTCCCCGGAACTTAGCCATAGCCAATCTCACTTTGTTATAGCTGATAAAAGAAAGAAATCGCTATCAAAATACTTCATGGGATTATCACTCCTGGCCCGCTCATCCATTGCCACATTCATGTGCGCTGCAGTATACTAACATAGATTGGTCCGATATGCACGATGGCTCATGCGATGCCCCCGGTTTCGTTCGATGTACTGAGAAAGGAACAGTCCTGGATTACACTGTCACCCAAAGCCTCCCCTTCGTGGAGAAGCTTCTTCATTTCGATTTGCTCGAATCCACAAACCTGACCGCAAAAAAGGGAGCCGAGCTGCCAAAAAAGGGTATTATCGTAATCGTTGCCGACCGACAGTCTTCGGGGCGAGGACAGAGAAGTAATCGCTTCTTTTCAGAGGTGGAGGGCGGACTCTGGGTATCGCTGATTACGCATCTCCCTGATATCTCCGACCATTTCTTTTACAACCGGGCCCTGTGCCTTGCCATATGCGAATCGACAGCCACCGGTGTCCCCTCCCCGGTATCTATCAAGTGGCCAAACGACATTTACATAGGCACCAAAAAAACGTGTGGTATTCTTCTGGAAACCGTTCCTTCACAGCCAGGCTTTCTCGTGATCGGGTTCGGACTCAATGTAAATGTTTCCACGGCCGAATTCCCAGAGGAGCTCAGGTCGACAGCGATATCGTTGAGCCAGGCATCCGGTCACGCCTGGGATCTCCCCGAGCTGCTCACTTCGATCCTCCGTCATTATCACCGAAATGTGGGATGCGCCGTAGACTCTTTGCACTCGGCCTACTCGTCCAGGCTATACGGCCTGAACGCAACGGCGCGAATCAAAGAAACAGAGGGGGTTTTCGGTGGAGTCGAAATCGATGGGCGTGCCTGCCTGCACACCCGTTCAGGCGTGAAACATTTTACTTCGGGCCCCATGAAATTTCCGGGAAACCGTGAAAACAGCAAAGGAAGCAGTCGTGCATAAAGCTGATTCGATTGTTGCATTGGATATCGGTAACACCAACATTGACATTGGCCTGATCGATTTGAAACGCCTGAAATGCAGCAGACGAACCACAGTGTCGTCCCGCGCAACCGAACAGACCTTCCGCTCGGCAATAAACAAGGTCCGCGGTTCACAATCAGCGCGAATCGTGATGTCATCGGTGCGCAAAGATGTTATTAAGGTTCTCAAACCTCTTCTGGCCGTAGGCATGGGCATGTCGGTTCGAACGTTCAAGTACAAATCTGACATGGGAATCAAATTGTGCTACAAAAAACCGTCTATGCTGGGCACTGATCGTCTGGCAAATCTTCTGTATGCCGCAAAGAGATTCCCCGGTCAGGATTCCGTGCTGATCAGTGCAGGCACCGCGATCACCATCGATTATCTTCGCAAAGGGTCTTCCTTTGTCGGCGGATACATTCTCCCGGGTCCCTCATTGCAGCTGTTCTCTCTGGCAACGGGGACCTCTCGGCTGCCAACCATCACCAGAGCGCAGCAGGTGCGGACCGCTCCGGGCACCACGACAAGGGAATGCATTTCGGCAGGGGTCCACGCCGGCGTTGCCGGAGCAGTGACCAGTATTGTTTCTGTACTTCGGCAAAAGTACTCAGAGGAAGCGCGAATCGTAGTTACGGGCGGGGCATGGCAAAGCGCGGTCGCCAGCAAGTCGTTTCCGTACGAACATCATCCCGATGCGACACTCACTGGAATAGCCCTGGGAGCGTAGGTTACTTCTTTTTAGGGACGGAATACCCAAGGTCCCTGAGAAAACGCGGATTATCCCGCCATCGCGGGCTCACCTTGATGTGGCACTTGATCGAAACCGGAACACCAGCCAGCTCGGCCAGCTCTTTTTCCGCAAATCGACGAATTCGCTTGATGAGTGATCCCCTGGGACCAACAACAATACCTCGCTGACCGGTGGTTTCAACATGAATGGTTGCATCGATGTAGTGCTTCTCCGGGGTTTCCCGGTACGATTCGATTTCCACACACGATGCATGCGGTACTTCCTGGCGCGTATGAAGAATAACCTGCTTTCTGAGGTATTCCGCCGCAAAAAAACGCATATTCTCATCGGTAAGGTCGTCGATTGGAAACAAAGGTGGGCCAACCGGCACCAGAGAACGGATCGAGGAAAGGAAAACCTCGGGTGCGGTCTTCGAGGTCGCGGACAGGACAACGTGACGTTGGCTGCTTAGTCGTGGATACCGCTGAAAAAAGCTGTCGACCGCCGATTTTGGGTCGGAACACAGATCTTCCTTATTGAAAACGATCAGTCGCGGAATTCTGGCGATCTCTGCCAACTTGGCAACGTAATCCTCTTCATCCCCAAAAGCGCGTGAAAGATCGACAATATAACAGAGTATATCGGCTTCTGTTTTCGAAAGAACCTTTTCGGCCTGAAGCACCATGGCTTCGTTGAGAGAGTACTTACCCGCATGAATCCCCGGAGTGTCGATAAAGACGACCTGAAGGTTGTCCTCGCTGTAGACCCCTTTGAAATTTTTCCTGGTTGTCTGAGGAAGTGACGTCACCACTGCGATATTCTCTCCCACAACGGCGTTGAGGAGGGTCGATTTTCCGGCATTGGGACGACCTGCCAGCGCCACAAAACCCGACCGGAATTCACCTGCATTATCCATCGGCTTCATCTCCATCCCCGGCGGAGGATTCGACGCTCTGGAGTCGCTTCTCATCCGCAATTTGGATACTTCGTACGTACCTTCGCATAACCTCGGCGCCCAGAAAGCTCGAATGAACCGTCCAATATGCCCCATGTACCGTAACAACACCAACTGCAAGTTGCTGCCGACTGTCGGTCTCGTGACGTATGAATCCTATGAACCAGTCAGTTTTCCCCATGCCGTCCTTATCGACATTGCCGGTCTTGCCACCATATACCGTGTTCTTGAAACGGTATGACTTTTTTACATACCGGAATGCCGAGCGGGCGGTTCCATATCGGGCGACCTGACTCATCATCTTGCGGAGTTTTCTCGCGGTCCCGACCCCGACAGGCTGTTTCCAGGTCGAAGGCGTTGTTCGATACAGGATTCCTCCGTCTTTTGCATCACTGACACTGTCGACAAACGACGGACGCGGCATTCTTCCCCCATTGACAATTGCAGCACCGATAAGAGCCCCATGAAGCGGGCTGAGTGTCGTTTTCTGATTGAACCCGGAGGCCAGTTCCGCAAGAGCAAACGAGGAATCACACGCCCCGACTCGAGAGGTGTCGGTGGGAAGCTCAAACGGGATCTCTTCCTCAAAACCGAACCGATTGGCGTAGTCCCGCAATCCGCTGCAGCCAGTCACATAGATACCGATCCTGCCAAACACAGGGTTCATCGAATAGGCGAAAGCATCCGTGAGTGAAACATTTCTGTATACATCGAGATTGCGCTCTAACTGAAACTTGTAAAGAGTGTGGTTTCTTCCAACGTGCCGA
>JBEPYC010000129.1:0-9846 GCA_041641555.1 Chitinivibrionales bacterium
TCTCGCCTGTATCATAGCGCAGGTAACCCCGGGAAGCTCACTGCTTTCGCACAAGCTTACGACTTTGGAAAAATCCCCTTTGGTATACAGCCCGAGCAGATACGCCTGCTCCAGCCGAGGATCTTTGGGACGTTCCCGGTGCAACTCACCCAGTGTAGCGACTGCTGAATCGATCCTGCCCGTTTTAAGGGCAAGCATCGCACCAGAAAAGCGCACCCGGAGATCTTCTCCGTATTCGGCCTCGAGGAGTCTCTGGGCCGATCTGCTCTTTTCGAACATACGGCTCCGAAACGTTATGTCCCGAAAGACCTCCAGCGATCGCTTCGTAAAAAGCCGTCGGCCATGCATTCTACTCAAAGCTGCAAGGGCTTTTTCCGATTGGCCCTGCTGAGCCAGAACCAGTGCGTAGTCAGCAATACCAACTGGCGACAGCACCACTTCGCGGGGCAATTTTTCGAACTGCTCGCCCGCCTGGACATACTTGGAAGCCCGGGCCAGCTCGCGAGCATATGCTAACCGACCCAGTACACCGCCGATCCCGGATTCCACACCGTTTTCGATTTCCTGCAGCGCTCCACCGGGTTCTCTGGTACAGGCTCGTAAAAGAGCCTCGGCCCACTCTGCTTCCTGAGAAGTCCATTCCGACATTTCTGTAGTCTGACGTTTCAACGCAGCGATAGATGCAGAATCACGAACATAATAATGGATATAGCTCAGAATAGCCCGGGCAGGATTTGGATCTTCCGTGCTATCTGTCGGCGTATCGGTGAGCGAAGAGGCCTTTCGGTAAGCTGCACCGAGGTTGCCTCTGAGAATCAGATATGCCAGGTGGCGGTATTCTGTTTCCAGATCATAGTGGCCCAGAGCTTTCGCTTCAGCCCACATACTGTCGGCAAGTGAATACTGGTAACGAAAGGAATAGAGGGATGCCAGCGAAGCATACCCGTGTCCATCGAGTTTTCCCTTACGCCAGAACTTTTCCAGAAAAACCCGCGCGCTATCGACACCCTTTGCCACAAGAAGTGACTGGGATACATTTACCAGAAGTCCGGGTGAAGGATTTTTCTCAACAACCGGTTTCCAGGTTGCCAGAGCTGAATCATGATACGCAAGTGAGTAGAAAATCTGCCCACGCAAGGTAGCATTTTTCGAAGAATCGGGCATTTCCGAATACAACGAAAGCACGTAGTCCAGCTTGCGCGTTCGGTCGGTATAAAAGGAGACCTTGCTTAGGAGCAGAAGAGCAGTCGGAGTGCGGAGACCATTTTCCCAGGCAGCTTTTGCGTGGATAAAAGCTGCGTTACGATTGGGAGCGGAAACAGCAGCCGTCCAAAGGTATTTGGTATCTCGTGAATCCTTTTCAGCGGCAGCTTTGAAATACTTATACGCATTGTGACGCTTGCCATCCCTGGAAAGCTCTATGCCCTGCTCATAGCACTCCTGAGCGTCCATGAAAAGACCTGTACATCCCGCAACACAAACGGCTAACAAAACAGTTGTGTACAACTTAAAACCTGGAAATAAATTCCGTAAGTTTTGCATAGTTTTTCGCTCGAGATGCAGGTTTTTCTTCTGCTGCGAAGACAGAATGAGAATATACTTCGGGGTCTGGATAATAGCTACCTTTTTTTATCATGGCATACAATCGGGTAACCCCTGCTCCAGGAGTTCGTTAGTGCGGTTGCGTCCAAAGCTAATCGGGTAGTCTATGCGCCAAATGATCATTACCGCTGACCTTTTGAACAAGCCTTACTTTTCTTGCAGCCCGCAATTGGCTGCACAGGCACTTGCAAAGGGTGAACACTGCAACAACAGGCCCAGTTCACAGCACTCCCATCGCCACACTTCGGCAGCAATAATCTTACCCGGAATTATGAAGTATGTCCAGGAGCAGTAGCCAACTGCTTACAATTCCGATCCGAAACTCGGACCGGAGATTTGGGGCATGAGCATCCGCCGGGTCAGCATTGTTTCCCGGGTTTCATCCGCAAGCAAAACGCACCGGCGCTTTGTTCTTACACCTGATTTGAGAAGAGCCAAGCTCCTGTATTGAAAGAGGGTTACCCGAGGTCATCTCCACTAAAAAGTGGGTGTCACCAGCAAGGATGACACCCACTTTCGGAGGATGTTCGGGTGAGGGCACTCACGCACGAACAAGGAGGATTCGAGATTAAATCAGGAGTTTTTTTTCCGCCGGACACTGAGGCCAGCAAGTGTCAGAAGCCCAAACCCCATGGTAAGCAGCATTCCAGGCTCAGGGACACTCGCATGAACGTTATCGATCCCGCCCGATCCACCGAAACTCACTTTGACAACATTGAACCCCGAAACGCCCGCCCCAGGATTGAAATCCTGAGTTGTGACCGGACTGATCCGGTTATACGAGTTGTTGCCATAATCCGCATTGTCACGGGCAATCAGATCACCAAAACCGAGGGTACCCAACTCGGTCATGCCATCATAGAAGGACATCACGTATCCAGCGTTGTTGCCATACTCGTTCGGCCCATCTACATCGACAAGATCGAATCCGAACTCGGTGATATCTTCATCAAACTCGAACGTAATCACACCACCTCGTCGTTCATCGTCGGGGTCGTCTATTAAACCGTCTGCAGGATCTGTATCGACCGTGTTTTCTGCAATGATCAGCACATTGCCCAAATCGGTGTTTTTATCCAGACCGTAGTCAGCATAGTTGCCATCAGCCCACGGCGGCTGGAGATCCGGGTCAGCTCCGACCGGACTGACTACCGTATTGTAGGTGATAGCGGTATCGGGTCGCCTTCGGCTTGCATTGTCAGCACTGATTGTGACTCCATCATACTGGTCGAATACCACTTCACCGTGAGCCAAATCATCAAACGTAATTACACCTGCCTGCACTGATACCCCGAAAGCCATCAGGACAAGCGCAGCGGTAAGCTTTTTTTTGTTGTTCATACCGCCTGCCCCCTTTCGCGTTATTGAATTTGTATGTAACCAATTCTGACATCCAATCGTGTACGCCATCCATCAATGCACGTTTCATGCCAAAAACAAAAACCCTTCTAAATGCTTATTGAACAGCACTTTAGGGAAATGCGGCATCCATTCGATGTATGTTTCACCCAGACAGTGTCGGAAAACCTTACAGTTCTCAGTCCCCGCTTCATCGTGCACGCCCCCCGGTTTTGCTAATCATTCTTAGTACGGGCTCCCCGTTTTTTCTTCAATTCGGCCCCCTTTTCATAGCTTTTCCCACTATATTATAAACAGGATGGCACACCTACCTCAGAATTCTCACGCGGCATACCCTGTGCCGCGAACCGCAGAGAGCGGATCATCGATACCGCTGTGGATAATCCTGATGCTTGCTCTCTGTGCATTCCCCACCCATGCTTCCCAGGGTTCTCCTCATATCGCACGGTACCTGGACAACACCCGCGCAGCAATTTCTTTTACCTTCGATGACGGCATACGGGACCATGCCACGATGGCCGTACCGTGGCTTGAAGAACATGGGTTCCGCGGTACCTTTTTTGTGGTTTCCGGGTATACCCGGGACACCAGAGAACAGGCAGAAGATATAGACGATGGAAGAATGGGAGGGGTGAGCTGGGAAGAATGGAAAGAAATCGCTTCCCGCGGGCACGAGATCGGCAACCACTCCTGGTCTCATCCGAATCTCAGAAGCGCCAATCCGGCAAAACGGCACAAACAGATCAACGTTTCCTACGACACAATACTCTCCAAAACAGGTGTCCCGCCATTCAGTTTCTGTTATCCATTCAATGCAAGGGATGAATCAGTCGAACGCATCGTTTACGAACGCCACTATGCCGCACGGACTTACCAGCAGGGATATGGTCGCGATGACACCCCTGAGGTAATGCGGAGAATGGCGGAAAACGGCATTTCTCAGGGGAAATGGATGGTTGCCATGCTCCATGGGATAGCCGATGGGTTTGCCCATTTCGAGGAGCCCTCGGCTTTTCGTACTCATCTTCAGTGGCTCGCCACACAAAGAGATCGCATCTGGGTTGCGCCGTTCCGGGACATTTCCAAATATGTTCAGCTACGCGATGCCGCCGAGTTGACCGTCCACTCCGCATCTCCGAGCAGCATCGAGTTTACCTTGAGATCAACGCTCTCTCCGGAAACATTCGATCATCCTCTGACAGTGGTCATTCCGGTTCCAGGTGCCTCCAACCCACAGGCCCGCAGCAAGCAGAAGGGCTCAGACCTTGATGTAGTTGCCTCCGGTAATGAACTCCTGGTTCATGCACACCCATCGGATATGCGAGTGGTGGTGGAATGGACAAACCAGGTGGTAACCATCGATATGCCGCTTACCATATCCCGATCCCGGTCGCCACATGCTTCGAGCCATGAAACACTCTACAACCTCATGGGTCGCCGAGTTGGTGTATCACTTCTCCGCTCCCACCAGGATATCCGTACCGAAAAGCTCCTCGTTACCCCGCACGGAAAGATCAATACGCTGCTGACCGATTAGATTCCGCTTCTCTTCCGAACCATCCGCACTTCCCTACGCCCGAGATCATTCATCATTCCAACTCCGACCGGGACTTTTTCGTAGTCTCGTATCGATACAACGACTGGCGGCGCACTCACCGTGACATGCATCCTGCTCTTCCCCAACGGTAGACGACGCTCCATCGTGCATGGTATTGTTAAGGTAGGCGGAGGTCCGGCCCGCATGCACCTCAGGAAAGCACGATTATGGATACACAGCGTTTGGAGGATTTTCTTCTGGACGACGGCCTGCCTGTGCCGTTGAACCACCTAAAGGAACGGCTTGAAATTTCTGAAGATTACGCGCTGGGTGCACGTAAGTGCGCCTCGTTTTTCCGCTCTATGGAAGAGCATTTCAAAGTAGATGAACTGTGGGGCAAATTTTTCGAGCCGCAGGTCCCCGAGAAGTGGCTCGAATACGTTCTTTTCTGCATTTTCGATATAGGTTACCCCCACCTTCAGATTGCCGAGCAGGTCCTGCGTCTCAAGTGTCTTCGGCGAGCCCTGATGCGCAAAGGTGCCGGGTGCCGGCTGGATGCTCAGGAAATGGAGTTTCTCGATGGACTTCGGGAGGTCACGGGCATCAGCGAAGTCACCCAATTGCTGTCATGGGCATATAGTGCCCGCCAATTCGTGGTAAACGTCGTGTCCGGGAAGCCGTGCAGGGAACAGCAACGAAGTGCCATTGTGTACCTCATCCGGTGCGAAGTCGCGGCGTTGAAAAACCGAATAACCCGGATTTCGGACAGTATCGATGTCTACAACATGAGGGCAATGGCTCGTGTGCTCCCCAGCATCCGCACGTTCGATGAAAACGCCCGAGATGCCGATCGGCTTGCCACGGCAATCGAGAACAACGAAGGGCTGGAGAAGCGAAGCCTGACCATTGTAGAAGCTCTCAATTGCGAATCGTTTGATCAATGGATCAAACCGATTCGCAAAAACCCTGAATTTGCTCTTCTGTTTCAGACATTTGAAGCACAGCTTGAGAAGCTCGTTCCGACCCGCTCCCTGATAGCTCTGTCATCTCTGTTCCGTTGGATCGATGAGAGCAGGCATCGTAAAAGCGGGCCCCTTGACTTGATCAACAGTGCCCTTGCGGCCTACACACGCAACAGATTTTCAGTGGATGCCGGGCCGGCGATCGGCAGCATTGGCGACATGGTTACCAATGGTGGTGCATGGGTCGATGGATCAGTAGTTTCCGGCAATTTTTCCGACCGCCTTTACAGTCAGTGGATCGGCCCCGACATGCTCACCCGCCCCTTTCAGCGGGCGGAGCAGGAAAAACCCGAAGAAAAACACGTCACGTACCGGCAACTCATCTCCGCTCACATCCATAACGATGCCCTTATCGACAAGCTCCTGGATGTCAGCACGGTGTATCAGACATCAGGATTAGTGGAATACATCACAACCCGCTCCCGGTCACCTCGTATTCTGACCAAAATCGCTACGCGCAACAACCTTCATTCCGGTTCGGGGAATGGTGGCGTACCCAGGGCGCTGCTCAAAAACCCGGCTCCGCTCCCGATCGATCTGCTCAGACAGTTTATCAAACGAAGCTACTTCAACATGGTCGAGCTCCGCACACTCCTCAACGATGGAACCATACGTCCCGAAGTTATTAAAGAAATACGGGGATATCTATTGTCCCACTAATGACCTCTCCCCTTTCACGCCCTTTCTCACATCACCACGAACCGTTCCCCTTCACGCAGTCCATTCTCGAGAAGATACGCTCGCATTTTATTGCGCACTTCCCAGTTTCCTACACAACAGATAATGCCGGTATTGGAACCGCACCCTGGGATATCACGATAGTGTCGCACCGGTTTTCCCGCGCGCAGTGATGCGACCTTTGCCGGATCGACATCGAAAAAACCCCGCGCCATCAACCCGCGCTGTTCCAGACGGCTCCTGAGTTTCGCCCCGACCTTGCCGGCTCCCCAGATCCACAGCTCGCGCCCACCAAGCACCTCGCCCGCCGTCACCCGTGAGGCCAGATAATCGAACCTGAGAGCGTCAAATGCCTCCTTCCGGTAACGGAGATCTTTCCGGGATAAACTCGCTTCGTGAATTCGCCAGCGCAGAAGTACATCAGGCAGTTTGGCAAAGTGCATTCCTCTATCGGCCATACGCAGCCAGAGATCGTAGTCTTCGGGACCATCGAAATCCCGGTAGCCATCGACCTCATGCAGACATGCCCGGCGTATCATCATGCTGGGGTGAGGAAGTGGACTCTCCACAAACAAATCGCGTGCGATTTCATCCGGTCTGCTGCTCTCATTCACCCAGGCCAGGTAGCGCCTGCTTCCCTCCCTGATTTCCTGCTTCGCAAATGGTTCGACGCGACATGATACTGCCGCAATGTCAGGATGGTGCCTCAGAAAATCGGCCTGCCGCCTGAACCGGCCAGGCAAGCAGATGTCATCGGCATCCATTCGGCCTATGAGAGGGGCCCGCGACAACGCGACACCTGCGTTGAGGGCCTGAACGATACCCCGTCTTTCGTTCTGTACATATCGTACCCGGACATCGAGATCAGCAAGCCGTCTGGCATACGTTTCACTGCCATCGGTACTGCCGTCATCGACAAGTACAAGCTCCCCATCGTTGAGCTGACTGCAAACCGATGCAACTGCATCCGTGATGAAAGGAAAGGCATTTCGGAAGGGAAGAACAACGGAGAAGGCTGGAGCAGACATGGAATACCAGAGCGTTTCAGTGAGTGAAAATTGAGCGTGCGCTCACCTGGCCACACAGAAATGTCACTGCCTGAGGATTTTTTGGGCACATTACCATACCTTCTGATCACTCGAGACTCAGCAGCCAGAGCGGGTACGGCACCACGCGGGCGCACCTCAGGTCTATGCAACGGCCAGGGGCTCTATCCGGGGCCGACATTTTCCTTGAGCAGCGTACGCGCACTACCTTACTCAGCCCGCGGTCCGATGTGGAAATCACGCAAGACTATGCCGACCGATCCTGGCGGCCTGCCTTACCGTGAAACAGGCCTGTTACCATTCAATTTGAATTCTCTCCCGCCGCCGGTAACCATGCGCCGCGTGTCGATGCACTCGCCGTTATGAAAAATGCGAAGGATATATACTCCCGCACCGACTTTGCGGCGAAAGGACCTCAGGTTGTGCGCAATTCCGTGCAACTGCACGCCTTTTTCAACGTGTACCCGTCTTCCCGCCGCATCGTAAACGGCAAGCCGGACTTCACCAGTGCGACCGATTCGGGCGGCAATCTGGTGACTGATCGCATCGGCATTAGAAAATCGGACCCAGTGAAGGTATCCTGCAGTGAGCTCTCCATAAGCCACCAGATAAATGTCATGGATGCCGGTAACGGTACTGCACGGAGCGCGCACCACATGCTCTTCCCAGAAACTTCGGGTCCGCTCAGGGGTTATAACCGAAATTACAGGCCCATTGATACTATCCAGGCGCACTTCGAATTTATCTCCATCCCTGACAAAAGGATTTCCGACGGCGGCCTCGAAATAGCGGGGCGAAGACGCGAAATCGATCGACTCGAACTGCACCCAATCAAGGCTATCCACCGATGTAAGAGTTTTTCTCCCTGTCTCCAGAGAATCCAGATGAATGCCAGAGAAGGCTTCGGCAGTTTCGGCCGGTATCAGGTCGAAAGGATCACGATGTCCCCGGAATACGGCGGTGACTTCACGACTTGGACGTAAACCGTTTTTGAATGCCCGGGCACGTACCCGTGTCCCGGGAGCGACTTCGAAAGGCTCGCTATACGAAGGTGATTGCGCAGTAACCTCCGTGCCGTCGGTTGTGTAACGGAGCATCGCGTTCGGCGTTTGAGTGGTGATCGCAACCTCGCACGGCGAACATCGCCGTCGCTCGGGAGTAAGCGCGGGCTTTACTGCATATTCCGGGCCGGTACCGACCCCGGGCTCCCATGGATCGACGCCGTATTCATAGGCACCGAGATCAGGGGCATCTCCAGTATAATCATCGGTCACGCCAGGAATAACCTTCCCGGCATCTATGCAGATAGAACTCGAGCGAAGTCTCCAGTCCTTGGCATTCGGCGCCTGCAGGCCTGCATTACCCATAAAGAAATTACTTTCCACTCTGCCAACAATCTTATCGTACCCAAACTCGTTGTTGAAAATATTGTTCATTATACGGCAGCCACCGCATCGATTCTGCAGCGAGCCACACCCGATTCGCCGCGTGTTGTAAATGGTATTATTGTAAACGTGCGCGTTGTCATCACCACAGGAGAATGCACCACTTTTACCTCCGGTTGCGATGTTCCAGATCACGTTGTGGTGAATGAGGTGATTGCGGCTTCCCATATCCACATAAATGCCTCTTCCTCCCTCATTGCTGGATAAATCATTGTGAACCCAGTTATAGGCAATTTCGGTTCCTTTTCCATCAGTTGCAAATGTATAGGTTAGCCCGAGATCGTACACCATGTGTCCTGAACGATACAAATGATTATAGGTAATCTTAGAGGATTCGGTCTTCCGGTGCACAACGACACTTCTCCCACAATCATGCATAGTGTTTCTGCTCACCAGATGGTCACGGCCACTCATGCCGACAGCCGCACAATCGGTCCCGCTCCAATTACAATCATAGATATGACAATCGTAAACGGTATTGTTGTTCCCGTATATCGTAATTCCATCCCCCCAGGTATGGGCGATCTCGCAATGGCGAACTTGATTGTACTGTCCGCCCACGACGATCCCCTTCCCGGGAACAGCGAAACTGTTGCCCTGGTCCCGATGCCAGCCTCCCTTTCTTCCCGAAGTATGGAACATCGAGCCATGGTAGAACACTTTGCAGTCCTCGATTATGCAATACTCTGCCCCATCCAGATTTATCGTCGTACCGAAAACGGTCAAATTCGAAAATGTTATGTTCTTCAATCCGGTTGCGCTTACCCCGTACGGCCGTGATTTTGTCTCCACAAGCATACTGTCGGGGTGGAGCCCTCCGGGAGAATTGAAAAAGAGTTCAGAACCTACCTGAATCCATTCACCTTCGGAGTCCAGCAACCCTTTCACCCCGATGAGTATCCCGTCGCGATCATCGACGTGGCTGTTAATCCGCCTGATTCTATATACCCATCCGTAGTTGCTGAGGTGCATGTAGCTTACCCCGTCCCATGCCACGCTATCAGGAGGATTGGAAGTGCCGGTGCGGGGGTTCAGCATGTCGAATCCGCTCTCGGGATCGTATTCCATGTTCGGATGACGGGCTTTGAGCATGTTCGTACGGCCGGCAAACAGGGCCCGGGCGGCATAGTGGTAGGAAGTCTTGTAGATATTCCCCC
>JBEPYC010000130.1:0-9839 GCA_041641555.1 Chitinivibrionales bacterium
TATCAGATGAGCCAGAGGATTACTGAAACCGATGTGGGACCCGACACGACCCGGAAAGCGAGACGGAAGTGCCCGGAAGAACGATTCGAGTTCGGTAGCGCCCGTGCCGAGGATGACAAATTGCACATGCATGGTCTCAAGAATTCGTTCGATCGATTCCGCAACCAGCTGATACCCTTTCTGTGAAACGAACCGTCCCACCGCCCCGAGTAAAGCTACCCGGTCATCGATCGCCAAGCCCAACTCCTGCTGAAGTTTTCTCTTGCACACCCGCTTACCGTAGAGATCGTCTCTTGAGTATCGAGAAGGTAGAAGTGTATCCTGCTCGGGGGACCATAGCGTGTAATCCACCCCGTTGAGAATACCGGTGAAATCACTTCCACGATCCGAAAGCACAGGTGCGAGCCCGAACCCGCCGAAAGGCCGGATCATTTCATCGGCATGGGTAGGACTGACGGTGTTGATCATGTCGGCGTAATGAATTCCTCCCTTGAGAAAGTTCACCTTACCGTAGTCTTCGAATTTGTCGGGACTGAAGTTATTCTCTCCAAGACCAAGGTAGGCAAAACAGTCTCGCGGATATACACCCTGATAAGCAACATTATGTATTGTAAGAACCGATCCGGCATTCCTGAGAACAGGATTATTCCAGAACCAGGTCTTGAGATACCCGGGCGTGAGTGCCGCCTGCCAGTCGTGCGCATGAACGACATCAGGTGTGAACCCGGTATCAAGAGCCACCTGCAGAGCCGCCCGCGCCAGGAATCCGAAGCGTTTCGGGTTATCCGGATAGTCATCCATTGCCGGCCCATGATAAAGCCCGGTTCGACCAAAATAGCTGTCGAACTCGATCATGTAGACCGGTACCCCGCCGTATCCTTCGGTCTTGAGCACCCGACACCATTCTTCTTTCGTGCCCATCCAGACGCCCATAGACGAAAGTGCTATCTCGCTCGGGTGGCTCTTAAGGTCAACGGAAGCGTATCGGGGAATAACGATTCTTACGTCATGGCCCATTTGGCGCAGCGTCGCGCTGAGGCTTGCAACGGCATCGGCCAACCCGCCCGTTTTCGCGAAAGGGGCCAATTCTGAACAGACCATTAAGACAGAATATGTACCTGAGTCGCTCGCAGGAAGATTCGGCAGCGCTTTTTTCCGGGACTCCCGATCAATGTTAGCTTTTCCCGAAGAAGATCGGGGAGAGTTTTTAGATGGTTGCCGGGACGTTGAACGTTTCTTTGTTTTTGCTGTTTTCGAGACAGCCTTTTTTTGTGCTGGCATAACGGGCATAAATATACGATCTGGTGCCATATTGAGCTTTTTGTTTTCGAGCAAATTCCTCTAAACACTTGAAAAATAAGGAAAACGCGCGTATGTTATTTTGTGAGCAGGAAATGTCGGGAGTGCCATTTCCAGGGGGTATACTCGAGACTTCCCGCCTTTTGAGCCGGGCTCCGTCACACTATGGTTATCCTGAGCCATACGGTTTTGCTGTCGGCTCGACTTCTGTTTTCTTTTTTTGTATCAGCCCCGAATAGCACCATTGCATTAAGCAACCTCATGAGCAATATCAAGAATATCGACTTCACCCAATATATTGGCAAAGACCTGGGCGGCGTGACGGTCCTTCGCGAACTCGGCCGAGGAAACATGGGAATCGTGTTCGTGGCCTTCCAGCGCTCTCTGAAGCGTCAGGTCGCCGTCAAGGCTCTTCCCAAAGCACTCGCCCACAATACCCGGGCCAGTGAGCAGTTCCGTGATGAGGCAGAAATAATTGCCGGCCTGAGCCATCCGAACGTCATACCGATTTTCGAAATGGGAGAGAACGAGGACGTCTATTTCCAGGTTATGCAGCTTGTGAATGGCAGCGATCTTCGTACAATTATCAAAAATCGTCTGAAATACCCTGTTCCCTCGAAGCGTGTATTGCCAATACTTGAGAGTGTTGGTATAATGATTCAGGTACTCGACGGGCTTGCGTTCGCCCATGACGAAGGTATCATACACCAGGATGTGAAACCGGCCAACATTCTGATGGAAGTGAAAACAAAACGTCCATTGATTCTGGATTTCGGTATTGCCCGAACAGCACAAATGGAATACAGTTCAGGGGGAATGATTGTCGGCACACCTTCATATCTTTCTCCGGAACAGGCCCGGACCGAACAGACCGATGCGCGAACAGACGTCTACTCGGCAGGTGTTGTTCTGTACGAAATGTTGGCCGGCTCGCTCCCCATGCGAAAGGAAAAGGTCCGCGACTTGCTTCTTCGTAAGATAAACCAACCGGATTCGCTTTTTATACAATCACCATCGACGTTTTCTCCGCATATCGATAGTGACATGGAAAAGATCCTCCTTAAGGCTACCGCCGGCTCTCTCGATGCGCGGTATTCCGATTGCCGGGCATTTCAGCAAGATCTCGTCAGGTACCGCGATACGCACCTTCGTTCGTTTTAACCATCAAAGCCATATCTATGAATAGTATGCAATCCGGTAAGGAAGGTAGTCTCGATGTTCGCATAGCGGACAAGTGTGCCCGCTCGTTCAACATGGTCTTCAACAACACCTTAACATACGGGACTTCTCACCCGGTTTCAGCAAAATGTATCAGTGATTTCATGGAGAACCTGCACGCGACACTCGAGCACCTCCCGATGATCACATTCATGCTGGAACGTGACGCACTGTACCTGGAAGAAGAACGCGTTGACACGAAAATGAGCGCTAAACGGCTGATACTCACCATGAAAAAATCGGGCATCCAGTCGATCACGTTCGAAAAGAACATTGGGGAATCCGAGGTGACCGCCCTGCTTACGATGCTCAAAGAAAGCGGACACTTTCAAGGCATTGATCAGATGCTCGAATACCTGAGTCGCGAAAAGGTTTCCCGGATTCGGCTCAACTATGTTCTGTATCAGAAGGTCACTGCCGATGAAAGCGTGGTCAAGGGTAATGAACCGCCCGGGCAACAAGCTCCCTCGGCGGGTGCAACATTGGATCAGAAAACGCTGCGGGGACTGACGGCACTCTTCTCCATGTCAGAGGTCCTTCGTGATCCCAGGCACGTGGCAAAAGGGCTGGTCAGCGCTGCAGCCGATACGCAGCAGGGAAACAGTGAGGCGGTCCTGTCGTATGTCCGACGAATCGGAGACCAGATTGAAAAGCAGGAGCAAAGCAACGGAAATGTTTCCCCTGAGCAGATTGCCGAATCGGTGCTTTCGTTGAAGCAGGATCTTCATCAGGGCCTCGAAATTCAAAAGCAGCTCGGGAATATCATTTCAGACGAAGGTGCTCTTATAAACGAAGTCGATCGTCTGACCTACCAGGCAATCGTCAAAATCGCACGCGAAGAGTTTCGGACAGGAAACATATCGGTAAAGCGCCTTGCGACAATTATTCGCCGTATGTTGCCCGATCTTCGTGAACTCCAACGTCTTCTGCCGGTTCTCAAAGAAGGTCTGCTGGAAGAGGGCATGCAGCTGGGGGATTTCCTGGAACTGGTTCGATCCCTCAACTTCGAACTCAAGAGCGAAAACGTTGCTGACGCTCTGGAACAGGGTGCATCCGAGATCGGTCTGTCTGCCGAAGACATTATTGCCAATATCAAGCAGAATCCCGGTGAAGCCGCGCGGCTGATCGTTCTGGCTTCGGAAATCCGTAATGGAACGGACCAGGACGAATCGCAATTGTCATCGATGCTCACTGAGTATATCGAACAGGTAAGCAGTCAGATGACACTCAGGTCAAAAGTACCTGCCGATTCCTCAGAAGGCTCCAATGCAATGAGTAAAATGCTTTCGGAGCTGGAGCAACAGCTGCTTACAAAGGTTCGTTCCCAGGGACTCTCGGAGAACCTGATGCGTCTGGTGCAGGAAGAACTCTCGCGCAGGCTTCCTTCGACCAAAAAGCGCCTGAAAGAATCCTGGATCCGGGAGTATCTCGAAGGTCACGAAGATCTGACCGCCGTTGATCTGGTCCACCTCCTGGGAGGTATGGTCGAAAATCAGGCCGAATTCGATGAAGTACGGGGTACCGTCTGCGATGCCCTTACCAAGAGGGGCTACGACCCAGGGCATGTGCAGGAAGTCTGCGAAAAGGTATCTACCCGTCTGAGCGTACGGGAAAGCGTTTCTTCCAAATTACCTCGAGGCGTTCTCAACGTAAACAACACCGTCTTCTTTCTTCAGAGGGAGATAGGACTTTACCTCAGGTATAACAATGTTTTTTCCGCGTTGATGGTCACGATTGCGGGAATAAGAGATGAATCCGGCTGGAGAAAACCAACTAACGATGATGCCGCGACGGTATTCCCGACGGTTTTCTCGATACTTACGGGCACCTTACGCGATCTGGATATCATCGGCTCCATGGGAGCGATTGCACGAAATGTCCCCTTTGTCATACTTTCGATGACTGACAGACAGGGCGCTGGCATAGTAAAGCACCGCCTGACAACTCAGCTTCAAAACGCGGCATTCGGTACGACCGACAAGCCCAAAGATGTACAACTGGCACTTTCGGTTACCACCTTCGACAAGGACGAATCTCACGACCTCAAGGGTTTTCTTGCGCTGGTAAAAAAACGCCATGCGATGGAAGAACAGAGAATTACTGAAGGAACCGCCGTCCGCTGAAAGGGTTTGTCGTTTCTCCGGTGGCACATTCAACCATCTACTCTTCTTTGGAGCAACGATCCCTGTTGATGCCTCCAGGATCGAATGAGAACCCGGGATTGGCCCTCTTCAGCTTGCCTGCCAATTCTATAAGTGCAGAGCGATCTTCTGGGACAGGGTCTTTTCGGTACCTGCTATACAGGGCAAGAAACTCATCCAGTAGCTGTCCGTACGCCTCGACCTGCGAAAGAAGTTCAATCTCTTTTTCCAGATGATAAATGCTGCCGTCTGATATACGATCCATCATTTCGAAGTACTCGATCGAGACTTTCCGTACAATCTGGATGAAATCCCGCACATGCTCCGCAAGGGCTTCAAAGGTGTGTACCAGTGAGGCACGAGGTCCCCGGAGATGTCCCAGAGCGCTGCCGGCAAGGCGGTAATGAAAAGCGATTCGCTCCGGATCATCGCTCTCGCCGATCACTCTTTTATGGTACGATCCCTCATGAGTGTGCCCGTTAAACACTCCGGTGGACATCAGACCGTAATCTGCATTTCCCTTGTACACGATATACTCGTTCCGGGTACCAGGGTGCTCTTCGAGGTATTCTATTATGTCGGATTCGTAGGGAGAGAGATAGTCCGGCGAACGAGTAAACTGCTGTCCACTTACCATCGCATCGAAAAGCCCGGCAAGGTACACGTTCGTATCCTGGTCGTCATCTCCGTGACACCCCGTTTCGAGGTCCAGCTCAATTCGTGCATTGAGAATGTTACTGAGAAAGAATCGGTCGGCACGAGCCGGTTCCACAATTTTGATCCGATTTTCACCGCTGTTTTCAGCCATCATTCCCTCCTTGAACCAACAAGCATCTCATCTAAATCATTATACCTTCCTTCTATTTCTATCGTCAAAACTTAAGCGCTTCATTAGCAATTGTTTAGGTCCTTAGAGAAAATCTCGGTTCTCCACCTGGCAGGCAGGTATATTTAGTGCCTGTCTCCAACTCTGAAATGCTTCCGACACTAATGAAACCACCATCGCATGACCTCCTCAAGGACTACGCTCCGCTCACAAATATTGATGTCGGGGCGTTGCTGAAGATCCATGTCGCTCCCGACGTGTTTGCTCTCTGGAACGTCTGGGAAGAAGAATCTGGGTCCGAAACCCCGATACCATTCTGGGCCGTTCCGTGGCCGGCTGCCTTGCTCACAGCCGAGTACCTCTGGTCTCATCAAGAGATCGTTCGGGAAAAACGAGTACTCGATCTCGGATGTGGATCGGGGATCGTGGGGATAAGTGCATCGTTGGCGGGAAGCCGAAAAGCGGTCTGTAATGATATCGATCCGATCGCCCTTCACGTAACCAGCCTCCACGCATCTGTAAACACCGCCAGAATAGACCTGAACTCTACTGATTACATCGGAAAAGCCATCACCCCCAGCGATTTCGATGTCATTTTCGTGGCGGACCTCTTCTACGAACGTGCCTGTGCAGAGACGACTCTTCAGATTCTTCGCAATGCTTGCCGGAGCGGCGCGCAGGTTTATGTTGCCGATGCGGAACGCGCGTTCGTGCCTACAACCGGGATTCGCCTCCTGGCGCAGAAAACACTGCAGGTCAATAATGAACTCGAGGGGAAAGCTATGCGTAATGTCCGGCTTCTCCAGCTCACAGACTCCTGACCCTCTCCAAGGAAAGGACCTCACCTCTTGCATCCGGAAGAAAGTCGGGATATAATAGAACCGATCGCTTTCCTACTATTCCGGGAGTATGCCATGAGAGAACGTCGCGCCTATGAGCGCAAACACCTTATTCAGTGCCTGCCGGTGTTCGACCGCGCTACGAATACGCCCTTGGGGAATCTGGTCGATATCAGCCCTGAAGGGATAAAGCTTGTATGTCCGCATCCGCTGGATGCCCCTACTGAATATCGACTGCGCGTCGAGCTTCCCACCGATGCATTCAGACAGGCCTTCCTGGATTTCGATGCTCGAGTGATGTGGTGCATGCAAACGCAGAACGCGACAGGATTTGCGGCGGGTTTTCATTTTCAGGAAATCGGGAAGGAAGAAATGGACACCCTGACGGGGCTGATGGCGGACTTCTGCGCCTCTCCGAATTGATCTCCTTTGAAATTTTCCAACTCACACGGTATAATTAGACTGTGTGTCTGAGCTATTTGTGCGGTCATTGCACCTTTCGAGGTGAGGCGCAGATACGTGAAGTTACACAGTGGTTTTCAGACCAGGTGGAATTCTTCCAGTTCTGCTGGGTTCAACAGAATGAAATTCCGCCCGTTCTACCCGGGGAAACGTATGCGAATATCAGCTTCATCCATGGGAATGCAGGCAGCAGTTACTCGCCACGACATCACTGCACATGATGTTGCCAATGTAAACACTCGGGGTTTCGAACAAGGCCGCCCTCATCAAACTGATGTTGTACCGGGGGGAGTTCGGATTTCTTCTGTGAGTCGCACTCCGAACAAGCCTCTGGCTCTTTCCAACTCCGATCTGGTCGACGAGACCAAAGAACAAATCCAAAACGAGCATACCCTGAAGGCCAATGCTCAGGTAATTCGAGCCAAAGATCGTATGATGGGCGAAGTTATCGACCTCCTTGCCTGATCGACCGCTTCCTTCCGCGGCATGATCCGCTTACAGTGTCCAACCAGCAATGGCATTCTGAACCCTCGTTCTGCGCTACCGACCGAAGGATCTCGGTTCCGGCAGCGGCTTTTCTGCGGCCCGGCATACCAATTACTATCTTTCCTAGTCACTGGTCTTTACTGACATCTACTTTTCAGAGGAGGAAACCTTGCACATCGATGTCGATCTTCCAGGGAATCAGAAAGTACGAGGAAAGTTCAGAGGATTCGAGATACTGACCGACCAGCCTACCGATAGCGGCGGAGACAATGAGGGCGCATCGCCGTTTGAGTTGTTTCTTGCATCTCTGGCGACCTGTGCGGGGTATTACGTGGTTGCGTTCTGTAACTCGAGAAATATCCCTGCCGACAAAATCACGCTTTCCTGCGATTTCCCCCGCAATCCGGAGAGTAAGCTCGTGGAAGAGGCGAAGATTGTGATAAATCTTCCTGAGGACTTTCCCGAAAAATACCGTGATGCAGTGGTGCGCTCAGCCGAGAAATGCACGGTCAAAAAGCACCTCGAGCACCCTCCCACAATCACAGTGGAAGCAAAGCCTTCGTAAGCAGACTCCGCAAGTGAGGCATCTCCGTAAGGGCAGGGTCAAAAATTTGATTCTGCCCTTGTTTTCTGGGGGCCCGGTGCAATCAGCCGGTGCAAACTAAACCCGGTGCATCTGCCGGTAGTACAGGGCTCCGGCACCGAGGAGTGCCCCGAGGGGATCTATCAGTTTATTTTGCTGCTCATGCCAATCAGGCTTATGATATGCGTCTTCAGGAAAGGAGAAAACCCATGAGTGACTGTCTTTTCTGTAAAATCGTCCGGGGAGATATTCCTGCCGATAAGGTGTATGAAAGCGACGGTGTTATCGTCTTTCGCGATATCGATCCGAAAGCGCCCGTGCACTTGCTGGCGATACCCCATGAACACTATTCGGGAATACACGAAATACCCGATACCGACATGGACATAATGAAACGGGTCAACAGTGCGGTATCTGCCACCGTCAAGCAGGAGAATCTAGACAAGGAAGGCTATCGTCTTGTGGTGAACTACGGCACTATTTCCGGGCAGGCAGTACCGCATATCCATGTTCATATTCTCAGCGGTCGGCCGATGGACTGGCCTCCCGGGTAGTACGGGGTATCTTTCTGGTCAGCACGTGAGTTGTGCAATCCTCGGTGTTATACCAGAACAGCAGATTGTCCTTGTGCTGTGTGAAGCATTCGGTGAAATCGGTGCGGTGGGCGCAGGGAAAGATCTTGCGGTGAATCCTTAGGGCACGTTGAATCATTCTTCGCTTGAGCTGGTTCACCTCGTTGTCCTCCTTCTGAAACTTGATTTTTTCGGTAAAGGTGAAGCGCCCGGCCCACTTCCGGGCGCTTCTGTATCTTGAGGAATGCGGCGGGTTATTGCATTTGTTTCCTCAAGAACGTCGGAACATCGATGTCATCCTGATAGTGAGTTATCACTTCCCCACGATGCACAAAAACCTGCGCCTCCTTTTTCACTTTCTCTTTCTTCAGAAGCGGGGGCGGAAATTCGAGATTATGATTCTGGTTTTGGGCAGCGGCGGTGTTTTCCGAAACCTCTTCTTCAGATACCGGCTCGGAGGTCACCTCCTGCTTCCGTTCCACTCCCTCTCTTTCCTGCGGAGCCGATGACACCATGGGCGGAATAGCCGTCTTCTCACTTTCAATGGGCCTTCTGGGCTCTTCCTTTGCCGGCAATGGTTTCTGCGCCGGAGGAGTATTCAGGGAAAAAGACATCTGCTCGGTCCTTGTGGAACTCGGACGAGATGCCGAAGTACCCGTGTCTCTTTTTCGCACCGTGTCAGCTTCGCTGAAACCTGTAGCGATTACGGTTACCTGGATTTTTCCATTCATGTTCGTATCGGTTACCGCGCCAAAAATGATGTTGGCTTCGGCATTTTCCCCAACTGCGTCGTATACCGTCTGAGTGGCATCGCTCACGTCGTACAGTGTCATATCTTCGCCACCGGTGATATTGATCAGGATACCCTTGGCACCCGCGATCGATATGTCGTCGAGCAGAGGACTGTGAATTGCGTTCTCGGCAGCGATAACCGCACGATTCTCGCCTTCTTCGGCAAACCCGGATCCCATCAGCGCATCACCCATACCTTTCATGATCGTACGAACATCGGCAAAGTCAAGGTTCACCAGCCCATGCACGGAGATAAGGTCGGAGATACCTTTTGTTGCCTGATAGAGCACGTCATCGGCGGACCGGAAAGCATCCATGAGCGAGGTTTTGCGATCGACGATCGTCAAGAGCTTCTGGTTGGGAATGACAATTATCGTGTCGACGACATCACGAAGGCTGTCTATGCCTGATTTGGCATTGCGGTCACGCACCTTTCCTTCGAAAAGAAATGGACGCGTCACGATAGCGACCGTGAGTATCTCCATCTCCTGAGCAATCTCGGCGACCACCGGTGCACCACCGGTACCCGTTCCGCCTCCCATTCCAGCCGTAACAAATACCATATCGGCACCTTCGAGTTGTTCGGCAATCCGGCTTCTGTCTTCTTCCATGGCAATGCGC
>JBEPYC010000131.1:0-9791 GCA_041641555.1 Chitinivibrionales bacterium
GCTTATGAGAATACACCTTATATGCTATCCTCCTGAGGGTGAGAGGCACGTACGCAAGAAATGTAGGAAGCGCGGGAGGTAATCATGGGAAAGTTACAGGATCGTGTTGCACTGATCACCGGTGCTGCCGCGGGAATAGGTAGAGAGACCGCCCTTATCGTTGCGCGCGAGGGCGCAAAGGTGGTGTTATCGGACATTCAGGAAGAACGGGGCAAGGAAGTTGCGCAGGAGATCCGCAAAAACGGCGGTGAAGCACTCTTTTTTGCAGCGGATGTCTCAAAGCCGGAGGAAGTCGAACATCTGGTTGAGACAGCAATCAAACGGTTCGGGAAACTCGATTATGCATGTAACAATGCCGGCATAGAGAACAAAGCGACGCCTACGGCCGATATCGAGCAGTCCGACTGGGATCGGACCATGGCGATCAATCTCACAGGGGTTTGGCTCTGCATGAAACATGAGATTAATTACATGCAGAAAGCCGGTAGTGGTTCGATCGTGAACATGTCTTCGGTTGCCGGGCTGGTAGGATTCCAGGGTGTCGGGGCCTACACAGCGAGTAAACACGGCGTGGTCGGGCTCACACGTGCAGCGGCGCTGGACTACGCCCAATCGGGCATCCGTGTCAACGCAGTATGCCCGGGAGTCATTAAGACGGAAATGATCCAGCGGTTCACTCAAGGCAACCCCGAAGCCGAACAGGGCCTTTTGAGTCTCGAACCGATCGGTCGGCTGGGTACGCCCGCAGAGATCGGGCAGGCGGTGGTCTGGCTGTTCTCCGACGATTCATCGTTTGTAACCGGCCAGGCAATCCCGGTCGACGGAGGACTGACAACAAAGTAGGTCGCTGGTTTCTGCACCGGCAGCAAGGGGTGGCTGATAATCAGGCGCCCCTTTTCTAATGCATATGCCTGCGAGTCCTGTGCCCGGTTTTCTGGAATCATCACCAGCAGACACAACTGCGCAACAGCATCTCCACACGACTTCTCATTGATAGACACGTAGCACCGCTGATAGGAGATCGCCCTTTCAGATGCCGGGAAGGATGGCCCCGCTGCATGAGCAGCGTTCTATGTGGCAGATTCAATACCCTGGTCCGAGAAGATCAATTGTTTTCCCTTCTGCATCGAAGCTACCGGGATAAACCATTGTGTGGGGATCCCACCACGGATAGGCACCATTGTTCCTGGAGTTGATGAACACGGTTGTGGCGTCGAGCACTTTCGCACCAAGCTTTACGTAGAATCCTGGGACCGCGGTCTGAAAGAAACTGCACTCAAAGTTTCCTTTATCAAACTGCCTGAAAGCTTCCTCAACCACCCGGCGGCCATGGCCATGACCTCGGGCATCCGGTGGAACGCATACACCGGCAAGTGCCATGTTGCGAGTCTCAATTCCATCTACAAGCACATTCCGCGAATAGCACCGGACATGCCCGACCAGACTCCCTGATTCATCGCGCAGAACGATATGTTTCTCAAACAGTGGAATTTCTGACTCGAGAAAGCTCTGGATCTCCTCATTACGGCTCAACTTCGGATCCCTGCGAGGCCAGATGGATCGGGACAGAGTGTAGATCTCCTCCCAGTCGGCCTGACCGACATCTTTTCTATCCAGCACCTTCAGCATTTCAGCCTCGACCCAGATTCAGGACTCTTTTTCTTTGTAGAATCTCCGGTGAAACTCCCGAAGCATGTCTTTCAGAGGAAGGTCGGGAGGGATTTGTTCATCGGGGATTTTGTCGACATTCTCGTCTGTAGCATACGCTCCGGGAAACCAGTGTCCTTTCTCTTCGAACATGTTATACCGGTATTCGCACCAGCGTTCCATATCGTAGTATTTCCACATGTTCCAGAAGCGAAGAAGTTCGGGAATGTTGATCCCGGAGACGGAGTCTTCGATGGTGTACGGATTGTATCTGGCTGAAGGATCCCTCCGCCCGATGGCATCGAGTTTTTCCAGGATACTCTCATCGCGCGGGCTCCAGTCGATTCCTTGCTCGAACATCCCCTGCATCTCCTGGAAATGCGACGGTTCTGTCATACCAAACGAGAGGGTCTGTACCATCGGTGTTTTCAGGCAGAACCGGGCATTCCACTGGATCGGCGTAAGCGGAGCCGTGGTTTTCCGCAATGTTTCGGGGGCTTCGAACAGCCTCCCGCCTTTATCATTGGGTGAGATGATAAAGACACCCATGTCCCGCTTGTATGCTTCCTGAACAACCGGATAATTGCGCTGAAAAAAATAGTAGTAGTGGAGGTTTGCAAAATCGAACAGCCCCGATGTCACCGCTTTGATATTGATTTCCAGTGGCCCGTGAGAGCTGAACCCGACACTTCCGATCACCCCTTCTTCTTTGAGCCGAAGAAGCGCTTCGACGGGACCGTTTGTCGCCAGCGCCGTCTGGAGCCGCTCCTGGTTGTTGATTCCGTGCCATCCGTAGAAATCGAAATAATCGGTCTGCAGGGCCGTCAGCTGCTCATCAACAAGCCGCCGGGTGTCTTCGGCAGTCTCTGGAGCGCCCTTGGTCATGAGATGGTATCGATCGCGGGGAATGCCCAGTTCCTTATTCAATACAATTCCGTAACATCGCTCGCTTTTGCCGTATCCCTTGGCCGTTTCGATATGGTTGATGCCATGGCGGAGTGCCAGCTCGACACACGTTATGCACTGCTCGAGGGTATCGGCCGGGATTTCTTCGTGGGGCTGTTCCCATCCATGGAGATAGCGCATCCCGCCCAGCGTAATCACGCTCAACTGCTTGTCGCTTTTCCCGAAGCGGCGGTAGGCCATCGAGGACTTGTAGTTTCGGATCGAGTTCATGAGCCGGCAGCCTTGTACGTTGATAAGTAGACGGAAAATTTGGGGGGAGAAAGCTGATTGGAGCGGGAAATGGGATTCGAACCCACAACCTTCACCTTGGGAAGGTGACACTCTACCATTGAGTTATTCCCGCTCAAGAAGTAAGGATAAGATACTTTGCAGTCCCTTGGATGTCAATACTTTATGTTGTAAGTGGTCGGGGTATTTTCGTATTTTAGGCTATCGGCTCGATTCGAGCCGTGTTCCAACACCGGCATTTTGGAGCGCAGAGCGGGCTCCCGGGCATTCAACAGGCTGCCTGACATGCCCGATTCTTTCGATAATAGTTTTCTCCGCGGTGAACCCGATTATCGGGTTTAGCCGGCAGTGTTGGAGACCTTCGGCAAATTACACCCTGAAATTACCACACCTTAATAACCTATAAATGTAAGGACTTACCGATCCATGGCCGAGCACATCACCATGAAAAACGGCACCCTGAACGTGCCCGAGCAGCCCATCATTCCTTTTATCGAGGGAGACGGAACCGGACCGGACATTTGGAAAGCATCTCAGCTGGTATTCGATAAAGCAGTCGAAAAAGCCTACAATGGCGCGCGTTCAATCGCCTGGGAAGAAACCCTTGCCGGGGAAAAAGCCTACAAGAAAACAGGATCCTGGCTGCCCGATGAAACCGTCGATACATTTCGAAAGTGTCATATCGGTATCAAGGGCCCTCTGACCACACCGGTCGGCGGCGGCATTCGCAGTATCAATGTGGCGCTCCGGCAGATCCTCGACCTGTATGTCTGTCTTCGACCAGTCAAGTATTTCACGGGGGTGCCCAGCCCGGTCAAGCAGCCGGATAAGGTCGACATGGTCATTTTCCGGGAGAACACCGAAGACATCTATGCTGGTATCGAGTTCCGTCGTGGCGAAGAAGACACAGCAAAGATGCTGGAATTTCTCAAAAAGGAATTTCCTGAACGTTTCGGGAAGATTCGGTTCCCGGACAGCGTGGGCCTGGGGATCAAACCGGTGTCCCAGGAGGGGACTTCGCGGTTGGTTCGCGCAGCCATAAACTACGCGATAGAAAACAATCGCTCGAGCGTGACATTGGTCCACAAAGGCAATATAATGAAGTACACCGAAGGCAGCTTTCGGGACTGGGGATATCAGCTGGCCAAAGACGAGTTTGGCGCCGAGGACCTCGATGGCGGCCCGTGGCAGAAAATCACGGCAAACGGTCGCGAGATTATCGTGAAGGATGTCATTGCCGATGCTTTTCTTCAGCAGATTCTCACCCGCCCGTCTGAATACGAAGTCATCGCGACGCTGAATCTCAATGGCGACTACGTATCCGATGCTCTGGCAGCCCAGGTTGGGGGAATCGGGATTGCTCCGGGTGGTAATATCAACTACGATACCGGTATCGGGATTTTCGAAGCCACCCATGGGACGGCTCCCAAATATGCCGGCCAGGACAAGGTCAACCCATCATCGGTCATCCTTTCGGGCGCCATGATGTTCCGGTATATGGGTTGGAAAGAGGCTTCCGAAAACATCATGACCGGCGTAGAGCGGGCAATCGCAAAAAAAACGGTTACCTATGATTTTGCACGACTGATGGACAGCGCCGATCAGGTTTCCTGTTCGGGATTCGGGCAGGCCATTGTAGACAACATGTAACTCTCCAGGACTTCGCGGTACACACTCTTACCCAGGATCGCCTATGGCATACATACTCCTCGGACTGGTACTCCTGTTCATCTTCATTCTGGTGGCGGTGAAGGTTGGAATAAGCCAGGCAAAACCCGAGGACGCGGACTCCGAAACGCCGGTCATCCATAAAAGCGGGATCTACTCCATCGTGCGGAGAACGCCTCGAGAGAGTATCTCGAATCATAAGCCTCCCGAGGAGGAGATACGAAAATATTTGGACTCACAAAACGAAGACCTTAGAAAGCGTCCTCTAAACGAAGGCGAAAAGAACGCGCTTATCGAAGATTGGGGTGCTCTTCTCGAGAAAAACATTATGGAAATCGAGAAGGGCGACCGAGAGGGTATCGAATTCTATTTGTACAGATACAGTGGGGATGATGAGGTCTGTGAACGGACAATTCCAAACAACTGTTTTGTGAGCCGCGAGCAGATATTCAAGTACCCCAGTATCATACCCCCATTTCATCTTGGATGTACCTGTGAACTCACTCGTTACCATGGTGATGAGGACATGCGAGACACGACCAGTCATCGCTACCGCCGCCTTTTCGATCAAAACAATCTTCCAAAGCTCCCCGAGTGGAAGCAGATTCTTGCCAAAGCCACAACCAGATAGGGAAACGAGCGTTTGATGCAATCATTCAGGTTCGGATCGCTTACCGCGAGTCTTTTGATCGCGATTGTTTTAGCAGGCACAGCTGATGCACAGTTTCAGTCAGCCGTGATAACATTGAGTTTTCCTCCGGGTGCCCGTGCAACCGGGCTGGGGGAAGCGTTTACCGGACTGGCAGATGACGCCAACGCCACCTACTACAATCCCGCCGGATTGGGCCAGGCTCCCCTGGCCAATGCCTGGAAAAGCTATCTCACCGATGCTCCAAACGGGTACTATGCTGTCGCCACCAAGCGACAGCGCGAATTCAGTCTTCGCGAAAAAATCTGGGTCGGTACTCCGCAGGGACTGATGCGCTACAATGGAAAAGCCTGGGAAGATTTCGAGACGTACCTGATCGAAGAGGGCGACCAGGATCTTTACGACATTGCATCGGGTTACCTGCGAACCGACAACGAAGAGGTCCTCGCCGAGGCAGTCCAGATGATTCGTATGAAAAACGATATCGAAATGGATCGCTACTCTCTTCTGCGCGATCTTCTGAAGTCTTCGGTTCCCCCCGAGGATTCCACCACCAGTACATCTCCCGACCTTGCCGCGGCAATTCTCGATATCGATCCCGGAGACCGTGATTCACTGGAAATCTACAGTGTGCTGGCCGCTCATATCGATTCATCCAAAGCCGCTCCGCTTGCCGGGGAAGCTGCCACAATCGTGAAGACCACCACCGACCGGGAATTCGACCGGCTGGTCGATGTCAAGATTCCGTTCTCAATTGCGGTACAGGACAGTATTACGGCATTGATGGTCGACGCAACTGATGGATTATGGATCGGCACCCCCAATGGTTTGTGGAGATTCGACGGTCCTTCGTGGGTGAAGTACACCATTCTCGATGGTCTGCCGTCGGATTTCGTGACCAGTCTGGCCGAAGGGCCCGGGGGCGAAGTTGCCGTCGGGACCGATCATGGATTTGCGGTGTACTCCGAAGCCCGGTGGCGTACATATGATCTGGAAGACTCGGGACTTAAGAGCAAATACATCAATGCCATGGCTATCGATGAGAAGGCAACGTTTCTGGCGACACACGAAGGCCTTCTTCGGAAAGAAGGGAATACCTGGACACTGTTCGATACTACCAGTGGCTTGGTATCACAGGAGGTTACCGCCCTGATGATCGACAATCAGGATCGGTTATGGGTCGGTGGGCACAATGGCCTGGCACTCAAGGACCAGGCGACCTGGAAACGGTACAAGTTTCCCGAGAGCGTCGTCCATTCGATTGCCGATTACCAGGAAGGCAGGGTGTGGATTGGCACGGACAAAGGAGCTATCACCTACACTGAAGGCGAAAGCTCACTCGATGAGAACGGAGAACTCGTTCAGGAACCTCCTGAGTGGAAAGCGTTCCACTCCAAAAACGCGCTGGTCGGCAATGAGGTTTTCGATATCGCCGTCCACGGCAACGATATCTGGCTGGTTACCGACAAAGGGGTCAACCGGTACGACTACGCAGAGAAGGAGCTTCTTTTCTTCTGGGAACTGCTTCTCCCCGCCCTCAAGATCCGCGACCTCTACCACTCCTATTTCTCTTTTGTGTATCCGACCGAAGACTGGGGAACACTGGCATTACTGGTGAACTTTCTCTACTTTGGCGAAAACGACCTTACCGACGAAGAAGGACGGATTACCGAACAGTTCACTTCGTGGGAGCTGGTGGCAGGTCTTTCCTACGGTCTCGAGCTCAAGCAGGATCTCTCCCTGGGGTTGAGTATCAAGTACGTGCGAAGCCAACTGGTGCCGGCCCTCGGTTCCGATGGAATCGGGCAATCGTTTGCCATCGATGCTGCCTTGCTCAAGCGGAATTTTCTGACACCGGGATTCGATGTCGGCCTGAATCTGCAAAACATGGGAAAACCGATTTTTTATGGTAACCCGGATAACCCTGACCCGCTTCCGTTTACCGTGCGTCTGGGGATGGCTTACACCGCCTTTGAGAATCCGGTACACGACCTGACCCTGCTCCTGGATATCAGCCGTGAACTCGCGGGTAAAGAGTATGGCGAAAAACTGACGGGATTCTGGGACGCGATCTACTATGACCTCAAGATGGACAAACATCTGAAGGAAGACACAACCTTGACCGAGAGTGAACGCCGATGGATGAAATTCAAGGATGAGTTCAGCCAGATTCAGCTCAACGCGGGACTCGAATGGTGGTACGTGAATTTCCTTGCGCTTCGGACCGGCTTTCTCTTCGATTACATCGGTGAACGGTATGAGCTGACATTCGGCCTTGGAATCAAGTACGGCACCCTGGCATTCGATTTTTCCCTGATTCATTCTCCGGAAGGGTTCATGTCCGGGTTCTTCAAGAGAGTTATCGACGACCCCGAGGATACACATCGTGAGGGAAGTCACGGAGTACGGCACGGTCAACCGCGATTTTCTCTGATATTCAGGTTTTAGCCCCGCATGCCGGAGCACAGGGACGAAGCGGACAGGCGCGTGAAACGTGCCCGGGAAAACGATGGTGCCGAAGATGATTCGGGACCAATTGCCGAGACTTTCTCGGTGAAATGAGAGCCGGTTGTATTCACAGCCGGCATTTTTTTCGATTCAGAAAGCGGTCGATTCTCAAAACAATCGCATAACGAAAGAAAAGACGAGATGCACTCCAGAAAACTCCACGTAGTCGCGCTGTCAGGGTTTCTGATCTGTCTGGTCTCTCTGGCACTGTCCGCTCAGGATGGGATTTCAGAGAAGAATTCAGAAAACTACCGGATGCTGTTCAAATCGCTGTCAAACAAAAACCTGGTCGCCACCACGAACAACACGTCCTTTCTTCCTTCAGACACCCGGGACACGCTGAGAGTGATCGCGTTCCGGATCGGTTTCAACAACGGTGAACGCGACACTTCCACGATCACCACCGGTACGGGTCTGTTCGGGGTATTCGATGAAAGTCAGGAAGTCCAGGGATACGGCTCCGATACGATCTACACCTACGATGATCTTCCCCACGACCGCACCTATTTCTCCCACCAGCTCGATTTTGTCCAGGATTACTTCTCCACGGTTTCCCGGGGACGGCTCACGCTGACTCACGAGGTGTACCCCGAAGAGGAAGACGGAGCGTATTACGTTCCTCATACGATCGACCATTACTCACCCGGAGGTAAACGCAAGCCGGAAAGCTGGGATGAATTCTATGAGCGCAAAACCGTCGGGCTCATGCGTTTTATTCAGGATGCCGTGAAGCAGATAAGCAGCGAAGCCGCCTTGTTTGCGACCCTTACCCGCGACAGTGCCACCGGGGTCGTTCGTGACTCGACCGGCCGGAAAGTCGTGTTTCTGTTTTTCCACGCGGGATCATCGTACCTCACCGATGGCGGCGAGGAAGGCGCATTTGGTCAGGACACTCCATCGGATATGATCGATGCGTTCGTCACCCCGGACTGGTTTGACTACTACAAGGATTCGCTCGATATAGAAACCAACGGGCTGTATGTACGCTCGGGTACCGATTCAATACTGCTGGATGAAATCATGCTCGTCTCGGAGACATCCAACCAGGATGAACTGAACTGGGGTATACATGGTATTCTGGTCAACCAAATCGCCCGGCAGCTTGGTATACCGGACCTCTGGTCGACTGCAAGCGGCATTTCGGGTATCGGGGCGTTCTGCATCATGGATTTCGCCGGTTATTCGGCCGGTTATGGATTCATCCCGCCCTGGCCTTCGGCCTGGGTACGCCTGTTCATGGGATGGGATACGCCGGTTGTGGTCGACCCGTCCAATCCAGGTACCTACCGCCTCAGAGCGGTCAGTGCGACACGCTCCGATCAGGATACCACCATGCTCATGGTACCCCTCAACGACCATGAGTATTTCCTTATCGAAAACCGCCAGCGAGATCTGACCGGTACCGGCAATGTCTTTCACTACGACACGACCGATGAAGACAACGTGCCGTTTATCTCTCCGTATCCCTACAATGTAGAACTCGACAATGCTGTCGACAGCACTTCGGATGCATCCAACACGATTCTCCAGGTTTCCAACTACGATGTCAGTCTCCCGGCCTCGGGCGTTCTCGTATGGCATGTCGATGAACGGGTGATCCAGGAGCGTATCGAGCTGAACATGGTCAATGCCGATTCCACCTACCGGGGAGTATCGCTTGTCGAGGCCGATGGGATTACCGATCTGGGTATTCAGTTTATCGACATATTCAGCCAGATGGCCTACGACTACGGAGGAGCCGAAGATGTCTTTCCGCACACGAAGATGAATCTGGATCGGAAAGATCCTTACAAAACGAGTTCATTCGGTCCGTTCACGCGGCCATCGACTCGCACCAACGATGGTGGGCACAGCCATCTGAATATCAGTATCGAGCCGTCTTCATCGGATGCGGAAACCGAGCTGGCATTGATACGTGAGCATTTCATTCACAATTATGTGGATTCGATATTCGAGGTCTCGGTATCCTGGGCAGCATCATCTCCCGATGTCAACGCAGCGAAAAACCAGGTAAAGCCTGAGATCAGTTCGGGATGGCCCCGACAGGTCCTGCGCGACAGCATGTTTCTGGAGCCCGTGCTGTGTGACATTTACAAGAGAGAGACCCTGGATGAAATAGTTCTGT
>JBEPYC010000132.1:0-9741 GCA_041641555.1 Chitinivibrionales bacterium
TGAGCGGAGTCCGGCCGTACCTGACCGACAGCAGTAAAGGAAAAATCTACGACGCTCTCGTTCTTTATAAGCCACACTGGATTGTGCTTATGCTTGGAACAAACGACTCGAAAGGCAATAATTGGGATGATGCAGAAACATTCGAGCATGACTACAATGTGCTCCTCAATTCAATCATAGAGGACATTCCGAGCCTCACTGCCATCTGGCTTTGTACGCCACCTGCATCGTACAACGGGGCGTACGACAGTACAATTATAGCAGAACAGATTCGACCCATAATTAAGGACATTGCGGTCGAACGCGGCTTTCCCCTTATTGATGTGTACGATGCTTTCCATGGTCACAACAAGCTTTTTGGCGACGGCGTGCATCCGACTCCGACGGGCCGCCAATACCTGACACGGGTGATATACAACGAGGTGTTCAACCAGGGCAATCATACCCTCCTGGCTACCGACGATGCCACACTCAATCTGGAAGCCCCGGAAACAAACAGTAATGTCAGTCGTCTCGCCATCTCCGGAAACAAAACCGGCATACTAAAATTTGATCTTTCCGGCATTTCTGATATTCTTACAGCCCACATCCGGTGTCGTGTTGCCGCTGCTGAACCGGAAGAGGTCGTGTGCAGGTACCTCAGCGATGACTCCTGGGATGAAACAACGGTCACGGCTTCAGGTATCACTCTTCCCACGGATGAGCCGCTCGACACTGCATCGGTGGACCAAGCAGAAACGTGGGTAACATTCAATGTAACCCGGAAGGTCCGTTCTGAATCCGATGGCACAGCATCGTTCGTACTCTCCTACCCTGATGGCAGCACCGCGGGTAAAACAGAGTTCCACTCCAACAGCACAAGTTATACACCCGAACTGGTCGTGGTTACCAAAGCACCTGCTCCCGAATACACCCTGACACTCAACTCACCTTCCGGCGGCACTGTCAGTCCAGGTACATCTCTGACCTGTGCATTGGGAACCAAATACGATATCTCCGCCACTGCGGATCCCGGCCATGTCTTTACCGGATGGACCGTTGTCGATGGTGCAGCTAACATCAGCATACCCGATATTTCGAGCAGCACCACTACCATTGCACTGATAAACGGCGATGCGACTCTTTCGGCAGGATTCAGTGCGACGACCTACGAGCTTTCGGTCGGAGTCGATGACCCTGCCAGGGGCACGCTTCTTTCCCCGGCTTCATCGCCGGTCACCGTGGCTCATGGTGCGAATACAACGATCGAAGCCGATCCTGCCCAGGGATTTCGGTTTTCCAGCTGGACCGTTACCGGGGGTACGGCGACCATTGCAGATGCCTCCTCTCTGCAAACCACGGTAGCTCTCAGTGATGGGAATGCGTCGGTACAGGCAAACTTCGAACAGATAATCACCCATACGCTCACCGTGACCAGCGGATCAAACGGTTCCGTGACGCCTTCGGCTCCTTTGTCAGTAGAAGAAGACCAGCCGGTATCGATTACCGCAACTCCTGGCGACGGCTTCCAGTTCAAGCAGTGGATCATTACCTCCGGGGAGGCACATGCGACCATTTCCAATGAATCGCATGCAGAAACAGAGGCGGTTCTGACCGGCGATGCCACCTTGCAGGCGCAATTTGAGCTGATCGAGTATGAGCTGACAGTCTCCAATGATGGAAATGGAAGTACGCAACCCGCGGGGAACCTGACGGTGGAGCATGGTGTCGGTGCAACGATCGAGGCTACGTCGGCTGATGGCTATGAGTTTGCGGGATGGCAGGTGATCAGCGGTACCGTCTCGTTTTCGAACCGCAGTGCCGCTACTACCACGATCGTTCTTGAAGAGGGCGCTGCTCATGTTCAGGCGAGTTTTGCCTTGAAACAGTACGAGCTTACGCTTGACACGACCGGATCGGGCTCTGTAGAGCCCTCTGAGGCACTCCATGTCGGTCATGGGACCGCGCACGAGATCGCCGCCACTCCCGCTCCCGGATACCGGTTTTCGCACTGGACTATCACCAGCGGCTCAGCCACTCTGGACGACCCGGCGTCTTCAGCTACATCGGTTACCCTGACGCAGGGCAATGCCACGGTGACCGCGGTATTCCAACAGATCACCTATTACAGCCTGACGGTAACCAGCGACGGCAACGGTACGGTTGAACCTTCGGAACCGAAGAATATCGAGAAGGACTCGTCGTTTACAATTTCAGCACAGGCCGATGATGGATTTCAGTTTGTCTCGTGGGCTATCGTCGATGGGACACCAGATATTCAGGACCCCTCTTCAGCCTCTACGGCAATCACGTTGAGTACCGACGATGCCACAGTCCAGGCCATGTTCGAAGAAATCCCGCCGGAGACATTTACGCTAACGGTTATCTCCGCTGGAAACGGCACAGTTTCCCCTTCAGGAGACTCCCACATAACAAAGTTGGAATCTGCCCAGATTATCGCTACCCCCGCCAATGGTTACTCCTTTGCCGGGTGGGACATTGTTTCCGGCTCTCCGCACATTGAAGATTCCGCCAGCAGTACTACCCAGGTAACGCTCACGAGCGGTAATGCCACAGTCCAGGCTGCCTTCGAGAAGATCGCCTATGATCTGACAATTGAAACAGAGGGTAGCGGAACTGCCGAACCATCCGGCACCCATACGGTTACCCATGGAACTGAAACAACCGTAACAGCATCGCCGGCTCAAGGCTATCGGTTCGTGCGGTGGGAAACATCTGACGGTACATCGAGCATTGAAGACAGCACAAGCATGTCAACTACCGTCACACTTACTTCGGGCGATGCAGCGGTACGGGCACTGTTTACTCAGATTACCTATTCCCTGACGGTCACGAACAACGGCAACGGTACCACCGATCCATCAGGGATGGTCAGCCTTTCTCAGGGAGATACGCTGAGCATTACAGCTACTCCCTCCGAATATTATCGTTTTGTTCGATGGACGGTCAGCAGCGGCACTCCTGAGATGCTCGGTTCAGCGACATCTGCGACAAACAGAATCACCCTGACGGATGGTGATGCATCGGTGCAGGCGGAGTTTGCTCCGGTGACCTACACCCTGACCGTCCTGAACAGTGACAGTGGAACCATTGAACCATCGGGTGAATCCATCCTGACCCCAGGTGATAACACTGTTGAGCTGTCTGCCACTCCCCTTGCCGGCTATGAATTTGGCCGATGGCTCGTGACCAGCGGAGAATCAGCTGTCACAATCGACACTGCCACGAAAGCATCGGCACTCGTGACCGTGACAAGCAATGCCACCGTCAAAGCTGAATTCAACCTGAAATCTTATACTTGCACGATATTACCATCCGACAGCGGATCGGTTATGCCAACCGGTGATACCATCCTTATTCATGGCTCCGGTCCTGTTGACCTCTCAGCAGAAGCCAATACAGGATATGGTTTCTTGCGATGGGCTATCGTGGAGGGTGAAGCGAACGCGGAATTTGCCGATTCTTCCTCTCAGGCAACCACTGCAATTATCACGGGCGATGTTACCATCCAGGCGGTATTCGACAGGTACGTAAACATTCTCCGACGCCTCGGGAAGCTGCCTTCGACCTTTTCATTCTCGGCCAGTGCCTCGAAAGTGCGGTTTGCGATTCCCGACGTAACCCCTCAGAACGTTTCATTTCAGGCATTCGATCTGCAAGGTCATTGTGTCTTGAGCATCAGGCGAGAAGACGTGTGGCCGGGATATTATTCGATATCGATCGTCGAGCATGGGGTCCGGTTCGCGCCGGGACTGTATGTATTCCGGATGGTTTCTCAGGATTACAGCAAAACCGTGCGGCTGACAATAGGCAGGTAAGACTCTTCGGTGAATCGGGACTGGCAAACAATGGGAGGGGCTTCCCCCCTCCCCAACACTTCCTGCTTCATGTGGAAAGACTGCGGGGATTCCTTTCCCGGTTTCCCCCGAAAAAGGTTTTTCGTTTTCTTCAATAGCCCCCTCCCGTCGTTCATATATATATTTGAATTATAGGCTTACGAAGCCCGGTCCGACTTGATCTTACAGGTACATTCTCCGCACCATCATTCCCCTGCCAAGGAGGAGAGCCCGGCGATGCCCAATTCGGAACAGAACAACAGTCAAGCATCCTTTGCATTCGAAGAAGAAAACCGGAAAGCCGAGGAACACATCTCTTCCGGCGACCTTCCTGCCGCCGCACGCATACTCGTGTCGGTTGTCGAGCGCGATCAGACCAATGCCCGCGCATTCAACAACATGGGGATTATCTCCTGGATGCAGAAAGCCTGGCACGATGCCTACTTTTCGTTCAAAAGAGCAGCGGAGCTTCACCCGGATTACTCCGACGCGCTCATCAACCTTTTCGATGCCGCGCTGAAGCTTCGAAAGATCGATGAAATTGCACCGATGTTCCGTAAGGCTGCTGAGCTCGCCCCGGAAAACGAAGAGGTCAAGGTGATTTCCGATGCCATTACCGAGCAGGGCGAGGATATCTACGTATCCGAGCGGGGACTGATGATCGGCTCTTACAATGCCAAAATCCAAGAAGCGGATCGACTGGTTGAAGAAGGCCAGCTCTACAAGGCGATGCAGTTGTATCTGGAGGTAAACGACACCGAAGGCCCGAATGCCGATGCGTTTGGTGGGTTGGGTGTGGTGTCCTACTACCAGGAACGCTACAAAGATGCCTTCACGCTTTTCGTTGAATCGATAAAGATCAATCCTCTCAATGCCGACATGTATCGGAACCTTATCGATGCCGCGCGGGAAGCCGGGCTCGCTGAAGAAGCCAAAAAGATTTTCGAAACCTACCATAAAGAATTTCCGGCTCTGGATCCTCTTCAGCCTGAATTCGAACGACTCGAGACATCCTGATTGCGGAAATAGCCGCAGAATACACTCCGACACCTGACTTGGGTGCCGAATGCCGTCTCCGCGAAAAAAAACCGATCCTCACATCGTCGCTACGGGTTTTGCATTCGCTTTTATTCCAATTCTCACTGCATGTGAGCGTAATCGAACTGTATAATTATTGTTTTCCAACCGCGGTGAGCACTGATCCTCGACGATGCAACCAATTATCAAGTTTCTCTTCTTTTTCCTTGCCGGGTACCTGCTGTGCCTTCCGGGCAGTGTTGTAGAGGCTAAATCCATTGCCCGTAAGCCTGATGGTACGATGCGCGCCTGGCGCCCATCGCGCTCTCCATCATCGGTGGCGCAGCTTGAACAGCAGCTGACACCCTACTTCCAGGGACGAATCGAGGGGAATCGCGCCTATGCCATGAACGTACCGACCGACCAGGAGCTGTTTATGGTCGCTCAACAGTGGGACGGACTAAGTAAGGAGTTCAAGGAGCTCTATGCAGCGGCAACGGCAATCCCATCATGGTATGTCTACTACACATCTCCCGGGGGAAATTTCCAGGTTCACTATGCCGCACAAGATACAGCACGGCTTATCGTCACCCGCGATACCGTTTCGGATACTTCCGATATCTTTTGGCAATACGCCGATGAACTGATTGCTTATGGCGATTCAATCATTCTGGTCGATTCTATCATGGAATATACCGATCATGCACCAGACACCACGGATCTCTATGGGTACGGAGGAACCTCAGGCGACTGGCGGAAAATGGTACCCCTCTCCAATGGGGTCCCAGACTACATCGATGAAGTTGCCTGGGCGCTCGACAGCGCATGGAGTATGGAGATAGACCGCTTCCAATTCCCCGCACCTTCCTCACCTCAAGCCGTGGCCTATAATGTCGTCGTGACACCGCTGAGTTACGGCTTTTACGGAATGACATTCCCGGGCAAACGCATCGAGGGCTCATCGCAGGGATACACCAGCTACATGGAAGTTCGCCACGACTGGTCGGGTGATGAATGGAAGCACCTGGGCTATCACGAATCTCCAGAGCTTGCCGTTCATGCCACCTGCGTGCACGAGTTTTTCCATGCCGTACAATACGCCATGGCCTGGAACCTGCGCGACCGGATTTACCCCGACAATTATCCGCTGGCCTGGCTCGAAGGAACCGCGGTGCTCATGGAAGAAGCGGCATTTCCCGATATCGATGACTACATTCAATACAGTCGCGATTACTTTTACAATGCCACAGTGCCAATGCTCGATGACAGTCATGACCCGTATTTCAATTGCCTGTTGGTTATGCATCTGTATCATCACACTGCCGGGAATCCCGATATCGGATTCATTCGCTCGGTCTTCACAACATCGGACGCCCAGCGGACGGATTTTTACGCCAACCTCCGTACTGTTTCGACACTCTATGGCGCCACCTGGGCAGATCATCTGAATGCGTTCCACACGGCAAGCTTTTTCAGCGGCCCACGCGCCGACACAATCCGCTTTCTGCCCGATGCCGCCAAGCTTCCCTCGTGGAGCTACACCCCGTACACCACCCCGGGTGCTCGCATTGTTCTTGATTCCATTCAGCCGTACGCCATGGGTGTTTTTCCGCTCAAGCGCACGATCGAACACGCCGATAGTTTACAGATATCGTTTCGCGGAATGGGACATTCCCCGGACGATCCCACTGGTGACCAATGGGCCGCGTCTGTTCTCCTGCTCAAAGACGATATCTCCCAGACGGAAACGAGGTACCTTACACCTCAGAGCGATGGCTCTGCCAATCTCACCATCCGGGACTGGCACCGGTACTCCGGCGCACTGGTCATTGCAACAAACGGACATCAGTCGGAACGAAGGTATGCCCGGGTTGTTTTCGAGCCAAATTCCGTCGCTTCGCGCGTCGGCGATACGCTTCTGATCTACCCTAACCCGATTCGTCTCAGCTCAGCCGAGAGAACCCTCAAGTTCGAGGGAAAAGAGATCACCGAAGTACGGGTGTATCGTCTCGATGGCACCCTGGTGTCACGAGTGCAGGTAGATACCCTCGATGGAACGCTCGAGGGCAAAGGCTGGCTCAGGACCTCCCGTCATCTTCTTGAATGGACTACCCGCGACACTTACGGCCGGAGCCTTACCGTCGGGACGTACTTTTTTCAGTTGAAATTCAGAAACCCGGTCAGCGGCTTGACCGAAACGATTCGCAGAAAGCTGATGATAACGCCATGAAGAACAAAGTAGTCGGGACCATCGCCTGTATCACGGCTCTTTTTGCTCTGGCCATAGGGTGTGCCCATACTTCGCCATCGCGAACCATTCCGGTTGCCGACGAAAGCGTGTATGTCATGCCGCTTGTGGATGAATCATCGATGGAGCAATTCGATGGGTGGCCTGAAGATACGGTTCAAGCGGACATAATCAGCGCTCCCCTCGACGAATTCACCAGAAATCTCGGGATAGAAGTGCGACGATGCGAGAAGTTCGGAGAATACCGCAGTGCACCCGATTCCTCTGCGGCAACGGTCCTTATCACCCCGGTCATCGGAAAACACTCCTGGGAAAACGACACTCTTCGGATTCCCGCCCGGATTATCGTCCAGTTCAAGGCTAATGGCGACATATTCTCTCATGAAGTCTCACACGAGGTGACCTACTACTGGGATTCCGAACCGAAAAGCACCTACCATCTTCTCGGTTCGCTCATTTCCGAATACGTCCGCACATACCCCTACGATTCACTTTCGTCGGTACTCTATGACAAGAATCATAAACCCAACCTTACCCAATAGGTCTCGCGCTCCGAAGCACATTCTACCCACACATTGCTATTTTTCGGCCCCTGAAACCGAACAATAGTACAAACTCTACCAGAAATATACAGAGCGCGTCACTTCAGACCACCACCTCGGTTCGCACTGAGCACCGTCGAAATGCCACACAGACATCATTTACCGGATTTGGAACAACGGGCATACATACACCGCTTTCTGAAAACCAACCGCCAGATTTTATGCGCCCAGAACGGACAGCAGCACACACCACATTTTCCGCTGACATCCTCTGAACATTATTGCATAATTTTATTGTAATCCCGGGTATCCTCTTCATTGCACAATCCACAAACATGCAAAGCTCTGATCGGATGGAATATACGACGACATCCTTTCTTGGTTACGACGTCTTCAGTTTCGATGGAGAACTGAAGGTGTCCGAACTCCCATTGTTTGCTCCGGCGCTCCAGAAGCATATTCAGAAATATCCTCACAAAAACATCGTGCTCGAAATGTCCCGTGTCGACTACATCGATTCGAGTGCGATCCGCGTTATCGTAAACCTCAAGAAACATATCGATGCAAACGGGAGACAGTTTTTTCTCCTGACACCGTCAAAACTGGTCAGAAACGTACTGGACAGCGTGAACCTCAATAAAGTGATCCCCTGTGTGGATTCCCACCGGGGTCTGCAGCGCGAGGTCACCGAAGCTGCCTATGAGCAGTGCTATCAGAGTACACGCGAAGACGGCGCTCACAGACGTCTCATGTGTCGGTGTCCCGTTTGCGGGTCGCACAATGTCATTGGGTACCTTTTGAATGAACTCTCGTTTGAGTGGGTCTGGAAGAAAGATGACCCGTTCCCTACGGCATCGGGGGTAAGCGAACCCAACAGCGGCTACTTCGAGCTTCTTCCGGTGGTCTGCAACGACTGCTACCTGTCTTCAACCGATCCGCGCGTTTTTACGTTACTGAAAGACGGCAAGGTGCACGCGTCGACAGTGCTGGATGATCAATCGAAAATGGTCCTGGCAAAGACAATCAAACGCCGAAAGAAAATGATAGAAGCAAACGCGGCTGATGATCATCTCTATTTCCAGTATCCCCGAAGTCAGCGCTCGCTTTACGATGCTTACCGGCTGGCGGAGCATTGCGCCCACAGCATGGCAATCGAGGGTAAATGCGCAACGGCTTTCACCATTACCTATCTCAATTACATCTCGATTATGTTTGCACCACAGGAGCAAAAGAGCACGTTGATCGATGCCTGCAGAACATGGGCTACTCAAGGACTCAACGCAAAAGAACCCCTCACCACGCAGGAGAAAGCGATCTGCTACTTCGTGCTTTTCAACTCCTGCCTCAGTCTCGATCGTACCAAGGAAGCGGCAACCGCTCACAAGGAGTTTACCTCATTCATCGACTCGCTCTCCGGGGGCGGTGAGGAATTCCCGAGTCTGCAGTGTCCACGATTTTGGTACGGGCAGGCAAAACGAATCTGGCAGAAGGAAATTGAAGGGCAGTCAGCGCTCCTCAGCGGAAAACAGGACTGATAGATCGCTTCTGATTGGAGACGGCGGGTTTTCACTCCCAAAAAACTAGCCACTATCCTGCTTTTCGAGGTACCTTTCGAGCAATCAGGGCCCGGATCTCACTACCGGCCTCGGGACCGAATATCGACTCGAATTCATCGAGCTTGCGTTCGAGTGCCTGCGCACGGTTGCGGAAACTGTCTTTCAGAAGCGAAATCTGCATTGCGCTCCCCTTCGCGTCTTCTCTCAGAAGACACACGTAAGCGAGGACAAGGTAGACGGTTGGATCAGGTGATGCATTGTCGGCTTTGACCTGAAGAACCCGTTCGCACATCTCATACTTCTTCTCCATGCACATGTGATAGCTCCAGATCACCAGGTCTTTTCGTTCCAGAGGTCGATTGACCGCAATTAGCCTTCGGCGAAGAAGCTCTATATCGAGTCCGGGGTGACGTCGCTGATGATGACCGATGAGTAGATGCAATCCCTGCACATTTTCCGGATCTCGCACCAGAAGCCGCTCGAGACATTGTTCCATTTCGTGGTCTTGGCCTCGCCTTTCATGAAGCTGGGCCAGAAGAAGG
>JBEPYC010000133.1:0-9732 GCA_041641555.1 Chitinivibrionales bacterium
AAAGTGGGTGATTCGTTTTGCCAAACCGACAGAATCCAGGAGTTCTTTGGCTCTGCCGGTACACTGACTGACTGTTTTTCCCGCTATCAGTCCGGGCATGAAAACATTTTCCAGAGCGGTAAAATCAGGGAGAAGATGATGGAACTGGAACACAAAACCTATAAAGGCATTTCTGAAAAGAGCCAGCTCCGTTCTCGACATCGAATCCAGTCGGCGGCCATTCACTGCCACAGTTCCCGAGGTCGCCCGGTCCAGCCCTCCGAGAATCTGCAGAAGGGTAGTTTTCCCAGCACCGGACTCGCCTATCATAGCAACCATTTCACCGTCTTCCACAGTGAAAGTGGCGTCGGCAATGACGTCGACCCTTCCTGACTCATCTTCAAAAGATTTGGATAGATTCGTTACTTTCAGCATCGATGCAGCTTCCTGGTAAAGACCACGCTACTCATTCAATTCGAAGCGATTCGGCAGGGAGTATACGGGAAGCCTGCCAGGCAGGATATAAGGTTGCAAGAAAACAGATCAGGTTTGCCGAAACATATACGGCAAGTACATCTATCCACCGAACGAGTACAGGAAGCCGATTTATAAAATAAATGTCACCTGGGAGGGGAATCAATGCCCATTTTACCTGTATGTAGCATAACAGGAGCCCCAACCCTACTCCCAGAGTCGATCCCGCCACCCCGATAATCGTTCCATTGAACATGAAAACCTTCATAACCTTGGAAGTCGTGGCCCCCATACTCATCAGAACCCCGATTTCTCTCCGCTTCTCCAGTATCATCATGATCAGTGAACTCAGGATATTGAATGCAGCCACAATAACAATGAGCGAGATAACAATGAAAATGATGAGACGCTCCAGCTTCATCCACTTAAAAAGGGATTTATTCTGCGCTTTCCAATCTGTTGCCCGAAACGGATAACCGCCCAGACGCGCACGTGCCCGTTGAGCGACGATGTCGGCGCGGAACAAATCTCTGGTCTTCAGCTGAAACCCTTCGATTCCAGAAAAATCCAGCAGCTCTTTGGCAGACTCCAGCGAAATGTACACCAGGTTTAGATCATACTCGTACATACCGGTTTCAAAGACCCCGGCGACCGTGTATCGAGCCGCACGAACAGCAGACATTAGATCGACCGGCTCCTCTTCTGAGGCAGCGATCGTTCCCAGGACCACCTCGGCACCCGGTCGAACCCCGAGAACATCGGCAAGCCCCGAGCCCACCAGGATACCGGGACATGTCCGTCCCCGCGCGGATACAACCGGACCAAGCCTGAGTTCTCCCATCAGCATGGTACTCTTCAGATCAGTGACCGTGCTTTCAAGAGAGTCATCCACACCCATGAACATGACCCCCTCTTGAGTACCTTCGTGCTCTACCGACCCCTTCCCGCTGAGATACGGGGCAACGGCGACAACGTCTTCGGTAGCAAGGAGCACCTGGCGAAGCGAATCGACTTCGGTGATAGGCCTGCCGTAGTACTTCTGGATGCGCGCATGAGCGAATAATCCAATAATCCGGTCTCGCACCTCTTTTTCGAGCCCATTTGCGATCGCCAGTGCGACGACAAGGACGAGCGTGCCAAGAAAGACCCCGCCCGCAGATACATAGGCGATAAGAGATATGAACCCGAGCTTACGCTTGCCTCTGAGATATCGAAGAGCAACAAACCATTCCATGAATGGGTGAAGATCCTTTCCTCGTACCATGCGGTGAGGTAGTGAGCCAACACAGGGAGAGAGATAAAATAAAACAGGAGCACCGTTATAACAGCGCTCCTGTATTTCGGACAGTACCGGACAGTTGTTTAACGAGCAAAGACCGAGAAGACTTTCACCATCTCGGCATCATTCGCCCGGAGTTTCAGGCAGTAGAAGCCGGGGGTGAGCTCCTGAGTACCGATCTCGTAGAGACCCGCATGCTGATGCGAGGAAGGAACCGAGTTCACGACACGTCCACTCATATCAAGGATTTTTACCGAAACCGTCGCTTGCCTGGTCAGCGTGTACGATAGAGTAGAACGATTCAGCCAGACTCGACCCACAGCTCCGAAACCATCAGCAGCAGTCGAGCGCACGATCATTTGCGAAGGTTCACCCGAAAGCTTGTAGATTCCCAGTCCGCTCAGGCCTTCTGCGGTATACAAGAAGCCATCTTTTGGAGTAACAGCCAAGGCCTGATCTGCGGCATCACCCGAAGCAATGATGCTGGGATTCATCGGATCAGAGATATCGACGAGGACGATCTTGGCCATTGCGGCAATGTAGGCCGTGTCGTTTGAGATTGCCAGTTGTTGCGCGCGGACGAAAGTCGGATCCCCGAGGCTGAGCTCCTTGGTGAGTGCAGGTGCCGCGGGATCAGAAACATCGATCACCATAAGCCCCCGCATGCCGCCGGCGACAAAGGCATAGCCACCCTTGACTTTTATGTCGTGAGCACTACCAGTAGTAAAAGGTAACCGGGAGAGTTCAGGAAAATTGTATTCTGAACTGCCACCATCGGAACTTACATCCAGTATGCTGATCCCTGAATCCCCCTCAGCCAGATAGGCGATATCGCCGACCTTGTCGACCGCCTGGGCTTCACCGGAGCTGAGATACTTTCCCTTTGGAGAAAACGATTTCTGAAACAATCCTCCGTAGACGACCAGCTGGAGTCCCTTTTCAGTGGACAAATAAAACTTATTGTCTTCGATGACTACATCCGTAGCGGATGAGAACACCCCGCCTGTTTGATCAGGGTCATAGGTAAATTCCCCCTGGTTGTGCAGGATCTGGCTGTACACATCTCCATCGGCAAGACCGATGGTGTCACCAGCGACGGTTACTCCAAGAACCGCTCCATTGGTATTGAAAAACTGCACGTAGGAGGCTGCGGAAGCATCAGAAACGTCCGCGATTTGAACCCCGAAGTTTCCTATCCCAAGAATGGCGTAGTTGTCTACGACAGCCACGTCGTAGGCTATCCCCGGCGAGCGGATTGTTCCGGCAAGAGTGGGCGAGGAAGGATCGGAAACGTCAAAAATCTCCGCACCATACATTCCTTCTGCAACAATCACGTAATTGCCAAGCTTGTCCATGCGTTCGGGAAGCTCAGCCGTTTCGATGAGGCCTGCCGCGGAAGGATTGGTCGGATCTGACACATTCGAGATGACCAGGCCGCTGTCCGGATCGAGAGTATAGGCAACCCCCCCATCGGCAAGGATAGTTGAAACTTTCCCCATATTCTGGTTAAACGCAGCGACGCTGTCCGGGTTAGCAGGATCAGAAACATCGAACACCAGAAAACCTTCGAAGTTGGCAGCAACATAGATAAAATCTCCGCTTACATCAATATCGACAGCGTATTGTCTCATATCCCTGGATGCCTTGATCGTCGGGTTTGCAGGATCTGCGACATCTAATACGAGCACTCGCTGGTTTCCATTATAAGCTGCGGCAAAAACATCACCTCCATCACCAACGGCGACGCTATAGCCCCGTCCACTGAAACTGGATGCGCCCACTTTCTGCGGGTTAGTGACATCGGACACGTCAACTACCATCACGTCGGCAAAATCGACAGCGACATACGCGTGATTCCCCGAGACTTCAAGACCGCGGGCATTCTGACCATCGAGCATCAGTGTAGATTTGACAACGGGCGCTGAAGGAGTGGAAATATCTACAATGGCCATTCCGGAATCACCCAGTGCAATGTAAGCTGTCGCTCCGACTATGTCCATCCCGTGTGCAGGACCGCCAAGATCGATGCTGGCAATTTCCACGGGAGAAGAGATATCGCTTATGTCGGCTACGATCAAATCATAGGAACGACCTACCAATGCATAGTTGGTTCCACCAATTTCTGCCAGCGCCGCCCCGAAAGTAGAACCTGACGGCAGCGATTTTACGTGATTCACATATACATCCGCTGCAAAAATCGAGGTAGAAAGGAAAATCCCCAGAAAAAGGCTGTTCCACACCTTTTTACTCATATACTACTCCCTTCAAAACTGTTATGCTTTTATCCCAGCTATCGGCATACTACCAATATACTATCTACTCCGGTCTAAGCAACGGAAAAAGAACGACATCGCGCAGCGTTTGAGCATTTGTCAAAAGAGCCACCATGCGGTCTATTCCCATGCCCCACCCCGAGATCGGGGGCATGCCGTATTCCATACACATTAGAAAATCCTGATCCACATCCATCGTTTCTTCGTCCCCCGCAGCCCGTGCGGCAGCCTGCTGAGAAAATCTCTCTGCCTGATCGATGGGGTCAACCAGCTCTGAGTAGGCATTTACCACTTCCCAGCCATTCACTACCAGCTGGAATCGATCCACCACCTGCGGGTTCTCCTCGTTTTTTCGGGCAAGCGGTGAAAGATCTATCGGATGATGGGTGATGAAAATCGGATTAATCAATGATGGCCTCGAGACTTTTTTGTAGAGAAGATCGATCAATGTTCCTCTCCCTGCCTTTGCCACATCGACATCTTCGCCGAATTCTATACCCTTTGCCCGGATCTCCTCCAAAAGAGGCTCACGCGTGGGATACTGGTCGATATCGATCCCACAGTCGCGCAGTAGAAGTTCCCGGAAAGAAATCCGCGGCCATTCACCGGCAAACGAAATTGTCTGTTCTTCGTAGGTCAGCTCCAGCCCTCCGACCGTCTCTTCCAGAAGATGCTTGATCAGCCGTTCGGTGAAATTCATGTTGTCGACATAATTCCAGTACGCAACATAGTACTCCAGAAGCGTGAAATCCGGCAGATGCGATGCATCGACACCTTCGTTTCGGAATGAACGGGCGAACTCGTATACCCGTTCGAATCCTCCGGCGATCGCCCGCTTGAGATATGTCTCAGGTGCAATCCGGAGATAGACATCGATATCCAGGGCATTGTTGTGCGTAACGAATGGACGGGCCAGTGCTCCGCTTGCCTTGTTGGTCAGAACGGGGGTGTCTATTTCCACAAAATCCTCATCGTCGAGGAACCGGCGAATAGAACGAATGATCCGTGTCCGCATTTTGAACCGATCCATCACGTCCGGTGACATGATAAGATCGAGGTATCGACGGCGAAGACGCAGTTCCGGGTCGGTCAACCCATGGAACTTCTCGGGCATCGGACGCATGGCTTTGGAAAGGAAGGTCCACTTCAATATGTTAATCGACTTTTCACCCGTTTTGGTGGTGATAATCTCACCTTCTATGCCGATGAAATCTCCGATGTCGACCAGTTTCTTCAGCTGAGCGAACTGGTCTCCCAGGATTGTCTTCTGGGCGGCAAACTGCATTTTGCCCGAGAAATCAAAGAGATGGCCGAAGGCGAGTTTCCCGAAATACCGCAGACCCACGACACGTCCGGCAACTGAAACCCCGGTTGTCCCATCATCGAGTTCACGAGCCTCACTCAGCGAATGCGTTTTTTCGAATCGCTCAGCGAACGGCTGAAATCCAGCTTCCCGCAGAAGAGGAAGTTTATCGGCTCGAGCTTGCATCTGATCGTTTGGCATGACCGGCTTATCCAAGTAACACTCCCCGGTAAAATTGAATGCCCGTAAGCATCACACATTTTTTAAGAAAAAGAGATCCCGATGGAATCTCACCCGATGGTATTCCGGCAATCACACTGTTCCCGGAAAATAGCGCAGCATATATTGCATCTAGCACATTGCAGCATTTGACAGGTTTAAGGCTCAGTCCAGGAGCCCCCCGTGCGGCAAAGCGCCCCGGAACACCAGATGTCCAGAAAATAGTTCATTGAGAGCATCCGGCCAAGACCGCCGGCAACCGCCAGCCGCCCCCGAAACGCCCGAAAAGAGCAAAAAAAATCCCTCGGAAGACCGGATTTCGGCAACCGAGGGATTTTTGGCACGCCCTGAGGGAGTCGAACCCCCAACCCTCTGGTCCGAAGCCAGATGCTCTATCCATTGAGCTAAGGGCGCGTGCTGATGGAAAATAGCTTCGGTCTCACGGAAGATCAAGAAAACAGAGAACATTGTCCACTCTGATCACCCCTGCCTTCTTCCTTCTGATGGCAAGCACTTCCGGCACCTTCAAAGAACCCCGACTTCGAAGAAATTCTTCACCGGAACCCTGCTGCATGTATATTCTTGGATGCATTACGAGCCAGAGTCGACTTAAACGCATAAGCAACACTATGCACAGTAACTCAACACTCAGAAACAATTACGACATTACGGTCGTGGGAGCTGGACCAGCCGGTCTCTGCGCAGCATTGTCATGTCTCAAGACCGAAAAAGAGGCATCCATTCTGCTGGTCGATAAAATCTCCCCGTGGAAGAAACCCATTGCATGCGCCGAAGGCACCGGAAAGCTGGGCCTGGAAGAAGCCATCGAGGTGGACCCCTCATGGGTCAGGTTTCTGGTTGAACGTGCCGAATTCCACGCCCCCAACCGAAAAGCAATTCATTATACCGATAAGAACAAAGGCTATATCATTGACCGTGCCAGGATGCAGAAGGACCTTGCACAGAGATGCAGGGATTCCGGCACCCAATGCCATTTTGGGTTACAGGTGAAGTCGGTGGGCTCACTGGAAAACGGCCACCGCCAAGTGACCTTTTCATCGGGTGAAACGATCCGAACCAGAGTTCTGATCGACGCATCGGGTCCCCTTTCCCGCCTGGGACGACACGAGACCATTCCCTGGAAAAGCAACGACCTGGAGCCCGCCTATTTTGCAGTCGTCGAAGGACTCTCATATCCGACCAACACGATTCGCATCTATATGGGCCGCGAACTCGCCCCCGGCGGCTACGCCTGGCTTTTCCCGCGCGAAGAGGGTGTCGCCAATGTCGGTATCGTCATTGGAAGCAAGGCAAAGGGTAGGGTCAATATAAGGTCCCTTCTCGATAATTTTCTTCGCGAGACTTTTCCGAAAGGACGGGTGGTCACGACCTTTGCAGGCTCGATACCTTGTGCCTGTGAACGAAGAACGCTGGCAGTCGAAGGTCTCATCAAAGCGGGTGATGCCGCGGGAACCGCCAATCCGATCTCCCGTGCGGGTATTGTGGAAGCGATGATCAGCGGGACTCTGGCCGGGGAATGCGCAACGGCCATGCTGGGCGCCTCTGATGGAAAAGAAATGAAGAAAGCCTGTACGGGATACGAAAAAGCCTGGATGGACAAACGCGGCAGGCAGCACCTGAAACTTGCAAAAGTCAAAGGTGCCATGGCTCGCATCCCCGACAGCGACTACAATGCCGCCGCCGAGGCGCTCTCTCGGATTCCTTCCGATGAGCTTTTGATGTCAAAAGTCTTCAAGATGAGCCTGGGAAGATTCCCGCGGCTTGTCTGGGCAATGCGACACCTTTTATAGTGCTCCCTGGACAAAACCATCGCACGGCGGTGCCTATGCATCGACCTCACCGGCCATTTTTTCGTAAAACGTTCCGTATTCGAATTTCGAAGGATCGGTATCCGGCCGGTTCATCATTTTGATCGATGATATCGGGTGCTGATTGAGCATTCCCGAAATCATGTGGGGAATCGAGTACCCCCATTCCATTTCTTTGCGCAAAGGCATAATCGAAGACCCGATCACATCGAGAATTGGCCGGATATCGTACTTGGGGTTTTTGAGAAACCCAACCAGAAGTTCAAGCGGACAGTTTCCTGCCGCACGCCCTAATCCATACAGAGTACCATCCAGGTAGTTTGCATTCTTGATGATGGCCTCGATGGTATTGGCGTAGCCCAGCTGCTGCTGGTTGTGGCAATGAATGCCGATCTCTTTGGTGGGGAGAAACCTTCGGTACTTATTCACGAGGTAATCGACATCCTCACTGTAGAGAGCACCGAAACTGTCGACAATGTATACGGCCTGAACTTTTGTTTCCGCTTCGATCTGCTGAAGTGCCTCGTCGAGTTCGCGCTCCAGCACATGAGAAATGGCCATAATATTGATGGTGGTCTCGTAGCCCTTTTCATCGGCGGTGTTGGCCAGCTGAATCGCCTTGTCGATATCCTTAACGTATGTTGCCACCCGTATCATATCGACCACGCTCTCTTCTTTCGGAATGATGTCTTCGGCAACAGCTTTGTGTGAATCCATCATAACAGCGATTTTCGTTCCGCACGATTCGACTCCCTTGGTAGCCTCTCGAAGGACATCTTCATCGCAGAAACGCCAAAGCCCGTACTCCTCGGGCGAAAAGTACTTCTTGCTGTTACGGTATCCCAGCTCGACATAATCAACGCCGGCAGCACAGAGTGCAGCGTAGATCGATCGAACGGTTTCCATGGAAAATTTCGAGTCATTCACCAATCCGCCATCCCGGATAGTGCAATCAATTACCTTAATCTGTGGGCGGTACACGGAAAAGTCTCCTTATATTTCGGCGGGGCCGGATGAAGAATGTATGTCGATGCGAACGAACAGTATCACTTCCTACAAAATACATATCGTGGTTTATAGGGTACCGTTCGCCGTAACTGTATGATATAATTGCATACAACGCAGATACGACACCGAAATGGACCATACCACCCCATAAAACACGGAACAATGACAAACACCGCTCTCATACATGAATGGCTGGTCACACTGGCAGGAGCCGAAAGTGTTCTCCAGTCCATCTATCGGCTTTTTCCCGGGGACATCTACACACTCTTCTATGACCCGCGTGAAACGCAGCAAGCCGAATGGGCCAATGCCCGTATTACTCCATCGATGCTGCAGCGTTTGCCCGCGGGAATGAGCCACTATCGTGCGTACCTTCCGCTCTTTCCAATGGCGGTGGAGCAGTTCGACCTCCGGGATTATAAACTGGTGATTTCCTCATCGTACGCCGTGTCCAAGTGTGTTTTGACCTCTTCGGATCAGCTCCACATCTGCTACTGCCATTCTCCCATGCGCTATGTCTGGGACCTCACCTTCGAGTATCTCGAGAGCCATGGCTTGAGAAGCGGGCTGAAAAGCTTTCTCGTACGCTTGGTTTTTCACTACATCCGGATGTGGGACCAATTGACGGCTCAGCGCGTGAATCATTTTGTCGCCAATTCCCGCTATATCGCCCATCGAATATACAAATGCTACGGGCGCCGCTCGACTGTCATTTACCCGCCCGTGGATGTCGATCGTTTCAGTATATCCGAAAAAAAAGACAACTACTTCGTGACCGTTTCCAGGTTGGTTCCCTATAAGCGAATCGATCTGATTATCGAAGCGTTCAATGAGCTGGGATTACCATTTCTGGTTATCGGTGATGGCCCAGCTCGGAAAGAACTCGAGAAGAAAGCACGCAAAAACATCACATTCGTGGGGCACCTTAACTCCGAGGAGCTTGATACGTATCTGCGTAACGCTCGTGCATTCGTATTTTCTGCCGAAGAAGACTTTGGAATAGTGAATGTCGAAGCACAGGCATCGGGAGTGCCGGTAATTGCTTACGGACGCGGTGGGGCGTTGGAGACGGTAATCGATGAAGAAACCGGGCTCTTCTTTTATCGGCAGAACGTCAAGAGCATCGTCAATGCTGTCCGCCGTTTTCTGACGATGGAGGACAAATTCGATCCTCACAGAATCCGACGAAATGCCGAGCAGTTTCCCCGGGCACGGTTTGAAAAGGAATTCAAGGAATTTGTAGAGAAGGCCTGGGCAGAATTTCCTTACAAATAAGCCGGCTCAGCAGCTATCGCGTTCCACTGGAAGATTCTCGATTACCCCTCTGTTGATGGTAGAGGTTTCCGTATCGAGTCGCACCTTGATCAG
>JBEPYC010000134.1:0-1806 GCA_041641555.1 Chitinivibrionales bacterium
GACCGATTCGAAGGCACGTGTCGGACTGGGCTATTATGGCTCCTATGGTCTCGTATGGCCGCTTTTTGGTTTCTGGCACGGGGGTTGCGTATATCCGTTTTCTACAACCAAGAGAATTGTTTTACTCACAGAAGAAGAAATGGTCGGGATGTATATGAAATGCATGCTTTTCATGGTCATTGGCATGAGTGTGGTTCATGGCCTCACTGCCGAAGAATTGACGTTTGAGGGTGCTCAGCGGCGTGCCGCTGCCCAAGCATTCGAAGTCCGCAAGGCAAGTTTCGAAGAACGGGCCCGGGAATGGGAGAAAAGAAACGCGATTGCGGGGTATATGCCATCGGTCAGCTACGGCGTTGACTACACTGCTATGGACCCCGATATCGTCAGTGCCTCGAATTCATCATTCGATGCCATTTTCGAGCTGCTCGGTTCGCAATTCACCGACACCGGTGCATCCCGGGCTCCATCGGAGCAGAACATGGAGAACGTGAGCGGTGTCTACGAGCATACGCTTTCACATTCGATCACTGTCACCCAGCCCATCACCAACGGAGGAGCGGAGATTTTTGGCATTCGGGCAGGAAACCACGCCAAACGCGCTGTCGAGCTGCAACTGGAGAGTGCCCGGCAGCAGGCTCTCTACAGCACACGTGAGGCCTATTTCCGTGCGATTCTTGCATCCGAAGCGGTCGAGTTATCGCGGGAGAATCTCAGCTGGGCCAGACTGAACCTCGAAAAAAGCCGGACGCGGGAGCAGGGCGGGATGGTTCCGCGCACCGATGTGCTTCAGTGGGAGGCCGAAGTGGCCGGGATGGAGGGCGAGCTTGCAACTGCCGTTTCGGGGCAAAATGCGGCAATCCTGGCACTGTATCAGTCTATGGGCATCAGTGCCGACCAGGCGGATACCTCGGTGGCGCTGGAGCCCATGGAAGTGTTCCAGCGGCACTACGCTCAGACAACAGACCTCCCGCAGTCTTCGCCCGATGACAATATTCATGTAAAAGTACTCAAGGAGCTGTCGGAATTGCATGTCGAGCTCCGGCGCATGGCGGGGGGGAGGTTCTTTCCGAGCATCAATGCATTCGGATCATACTCCTGGCCGTTTTTCTGGAGCCCCGGCGAGAATCAGTTCAAGGCTCAAAGCGAGCGGACCGGCTGGACCGCCGGAGTGACTGCTTCGCTGCCTCTGTTTACCGGGGGAAGAAACAGCTCAAACTACCAGAAAACAAGATTCGAGGCAAAAGTCGCTGAAGTAAACTATGAGCAGGTACGAAGCGGTACTGCGGTCAATCTCGGTAGGTTGTCGTCTGCATATCCGGCTTCACGCACGGCCGTGGAGGCAGCGCGAAAGAAACGGGATCTCATGGAACAGCAGCGCTCTATCATGCAGCAGCGATATGATGGCGGCCTGGTGAATCAGACGCAATTACTCGATGTCGCCCGGGGGGCACATGCAGCAAAACTTGGTTATGTTCAAAAACTCTTTAATTGTCTCCTGTTGCACGCGGAATATCTGGTGACGGCAGGTGTACTGGAGGTTTCTCGATGAAAACACGCAGGCTGATTGTTCTGGCTATGGGGGGAGTGATGTTGCTGGGGTGTCAGGCGACAACCCTCGAAGAGGAAAAAAAGGAGCAAAAGCCGGCAAAACCGCCGGTAGCAGTGGAGGCCCGCACGGTTTCCCGCGGTGTTCTCAAACGTTTGATACAGGCCTCGGGGACGGCCTCGGGCACTCGTGAAGCCATGGTTGTTTCGCAGGCCCAGGGGAGTATCGGGCGGGTTTCATTCGAGCTGGGAGAGTACGTC
>JBEPYC010000134.1:1816-9717 GCA_041641555.1 Chitinivibrionales bacterium
CACTCGAGGTTACCAGAAGCCTTTACGAACAAGGCAATGCCTCCGAAGCCGAGCTGAAACAGGCACAAATGGCGGTGACCGGCGTGGACACGCAGCTGAAACAAGCCCGTAAGGCACTGGAAAACTGCCGGATCACGGCTCCGTTCTCAGGATACATTGCCCACAAGGAAGGCGCGCTTGAGCAGGGCGGCACGATCACTCCGGGAATGGTCGTGGGACGTATCGTGTCGATCAATTCTCTCAAAACGGTTGTTCCTGTAGGGGAGATGGAAGTCGCTTCGGTGAAAAAGGGAATGGATGCGGCTGTATTCGTACCGGCCATCGGCAACAGGCGGCTTGCGGGGAAGGTGCACGCAGTAGGTGCAGGAAGCAATCCGGCAACGGGTTCATTCCCGGTTGAGATCACCTGGCAAAACACCCAGGAGCGTGCCATAAAATCGGGCATGTCGGTGCGAGTTCGGATCGAAACGGAACAACCCGACTCGGTCATTCTCATACCGGCAAACGCAGTGGTCGAGCTCCACAGACAGAAAGCGGCGTTTATTTCGACCGATGGAAGGGCAATGGCCCGATTCGTCGAGCTTGGACGTTATGCAGGGCATTTGGTTGAGGTTACCGATGGACTCTCCTCAGGGGAAACACTGATTACAACGGGAATGACCACCCTTGCCAGAGGCGACAGCGTTGCAGTTACGGTTGTCGGAACCAGTAGGAGTGTACAATGAGTATAGGAAAGTTTTCGGTTAAGAATCCGGTTCTTGTCAATATCGCGATGGTGGCCATTCTGGTACTGGGAGCCGTCTCGCTGATCAAATTGCCGCGTGAAGCGTTCAGTAATGTCGATTTTTCCTGGGTGTTCATTGCAGTTCCGTACCCGGGAGCTTCTGCCGAGGAAATCGAGAAGAGCGTTATAATCGAGGTCGAAGAAGAGATCAAGGATATCGACCGTATCAAGCGCATAAGCTCAACCGCCGAGCAGGGAGTGGGTTTCATCCAGGTTGAGTTCGACGATGCCATTTCCAGAAGCGACTTTCTTCGCCTTTTCCAGGACCTTCGGGCAGAATTCGACAAGGTTGAGCTACCCGAGGGGGTCATGGAGCCATGGGTCGAAGAGTTCTCCAGTGCCGATTTCATGCCCATCGTTACGGTTAACCTCAAGGGTTCGGTTTCCGACGCCAAAATCAACACTGCCGCCAGGGATCTTCGGGACAGACTGCGAGAGGTACCCGATGTTTCGAAAGTCGAGATCGTTGGCGGGCGCGAACGTGAGATTTGGGTCGAAATGGACCGTGACCGGATGTCTGCTTTCGGGGTAACCGTTGATGAAGTCGTTCAGGCTATCAAGATGAATAATGTCAATTTCCCCGGAGGGACTATCGACGATGCCACTCGAAAGTACTTGCTTCAGGTGCTCGGGGAGGTCAGCAAGCCCGATGGGTTCGAGAAAGTAATCGTTCGTCGCAGGCCGGGGCAGGGATCCATTCGCGTAGGGGATATCGGCGCCGTAAATCAGGGCCTGGCGGAATCGGATTACGATGTCCGGGTCGATGGAGAGAAAGCCATATCTCTGCTGGTTTCGAAAACCACCACGGGAAATGCTATACGGATAGTCGATCAGATTCGAGAGAATGTCGATGCATTCAAAACGAGTCTTCCTGCCGAGCTTTCGGTTCATTATTTCAACGATACATCCATATTTGTCCGTGATACGATCAATACATTGAGCAAGAACGCTCTTGCCGGCTTTGCCATGCTGGTAATCGTGCTGCTTGTATTCATAGGATTCCGAAACTCCCTGATCACGGCCCTGGGAATACCTATCACCTTCGCCATAACATTTGTTTTCATGGAATCGGTGGGGGAGACGCTCAACGGAAACTCACTGTTTGCACTGGTGATGGTGCTGGGGATGATTGTGGATCATGCGATCGTCATCATAGAAAACAGTTATCGACATCGCCAGCTCGGGTTGAGTGCCGCTGATGCCGCCATCAAGGGGGCAGATGAGGTCGTGAAGCCAGTGATCGCCGGTACACTCACCACCGTTGCCGCATTCCTTCCGCTGATGCTTCTGCCGGGAATCATGGGCAAATTCATGCGAATCATACCAATAGTTGTCTCGCTTGCCCTTGCCGCCTCGACCCTCGAAGCGCTCTTTTTTCTTCCCGCGCACTTTGCCGAATGGGGATCGAAAAACAAGGGGTTCAAGGAGGGTTTCATCGGCCGGTGGCAGGAAGCGTTCAGGCGGTTTATGAAGGTGGCGATTGCTCACAAGTACAAGACAGGTGGGATTACGCTCGGAGTGGTTATCGGCTCACTGTTTCTAACGCCGCTGGTGAAACAGGATTTGTTTGGCGGTGAAGAGTTTCCCCAGTTTTTTGTCGATATTCGTATGCCCATGGGAACCCCGCGTGAAGTGACCAATGAGGTGGCTACTCGTTTTGAGCAACGCCTGATGCCGCTGGTGGGAAATGGTGAAGTGCTTTCGATCACGACGCATGTCGGATTCATGGCCACCGACAACGACTGGGTCACCGCAAGCCATGTGTCGCAGGTAACCGTGGATATTGCCGAGAGAAAAGATGGACGAGAACGTCCGGTTGCCGTTATCATGGAAGATGTCAAAGCTCTTTGCTCCAATATTCCCGGCGCCGAAGAAGTTAACTTCCGGATGGTGAACAATGGGCCGCCGCAGGACAAGCCCGTAGCGCTCCGGGTGCAAGGGGAGAACCTTACGGATATGGCCGCCGTCGCTACGGACGTTGTAAACGAACTCAAAAAGAAACCCGAGCTCTACAATGTCGATCATGATTTCGATCCCGGCCACCCTGAACTGCGGGTTGTACTCAACCAGGAGCGCGCCTCGGAGCTCGGGCTCAGTGCAATGCAGATCGGCATGTTCCTGAGAAACAGCTTTGAGGGAGTCGAGGCGACAACTTTCTTTGAAGAAGATGAAGAGATCGATGTGAAAGTCAGATTCGCCAAACCCTACCGGGCCACGGTAAGCGATTTGAATCAACTGAGTTTTCCGACCCCCGATGGACGGTGGATCCCGTTTTCTTCGGTTGCGACTCTCCAGAGAGGGTCCGGTCTCGCAAAGATTACCCGCGTTGACCAGAAACGACAGATCGCCATTACCGCCGATGCCCTCGAGGGGATCGACAATCGGGTCACCACCCAGATTACCCAGGAAATGATCGACCTGTACAATGAGCGATATGCCGCGATCTATCCATCGATTACGCTCAGCAAGGGCGGGCAGTGGTCGGATTTCGGGAAAGTTTTCGGCGATATCCTCCGATTGTTCGCTCTGGGTCTGTTTCTGATGTATGTCATACTCGGTACGCAGTTCAAGTCGTATTTCCAGCCGTTTATTATCGGGGCGGCGCTGTTTTTCGCCGGGGTGGGATGTATTCTGTTTCTGGTTATCTCCCGCACGCCCTTTTCGATTGTCGTGATGTTTGCGGGGGTTGCGCTGGCAGGGATATGTGTCAACGACTCTATCGTACTGATCAGCTTCATAAACAGCCTGCGGGCCAAAGGAATGGCCACTATCGAGGCTATTATCGAAGGCGCGGCAGTGCGGTTGCGACCGATCATTCTGACATCTATCACCACCATAGGCGGCTTGATCCCGATGGCTATCGGCATTGGCGGACGGTCAGAAACATGGGGCCCTATGGCCTCGACGATCATTTTCGGACTTTTCTTTTCTACCGTGGGGACACTGGTGGTTGTGCCATGCCTCTACGGCATACTGGATGATATCCTCGGGCGCTTCGGGCGAAAAATGCGGTTCGAAGAGAGCGCATAGCAGAAGATCCGCGGTTGTGGAGACGCCGGACAGGTGTCTCCACAATCGTTTCGAGGGTATATCCGAGGAAAGCCCGAATCCCACACAAACCTCGGAACACCCTATTTTTGGTGTATGGATACGCTGCGCAGGAAAATTCGCGATATCATTTTCGGGACCGATACGAGGCCGGGGCGGGCATTTGACAGTCTGCTTCTGGCCGTTATCGTTGTCAGTGCCGTTACTGTTATGCTGGAAACCGTGGACAGTATCGATGCACGTTTTGACCGGGTCCTGGATATTATCGGATGGACCTCCACGCTCTTGTTTACCATCGAGTACCTGTTACGAATCTGGTCGGCCGATCGTCCGCTTCATTATGCCTTCGGGTTCTTTGGAATTGTCGACTGGCTGGCGGTGTTTCCGTTTTACTTGAGTTTTTTCATTCCCGGAAGCAGATATTTGCTCATCATTCGCATACTCCGCCTCTTGCGGGTGTTTCGAGTTTTCCAGTTGAAGCCGTTTGTCCTGGAAGTCGACCAGCTCCTTCAGGCTTTTCAGCGAAGTGGCCGTCGAATAGCGGTCTTCCTGCTTTTCGTGGTTATGCTTGTGGTGCTTCTTGGGGCATCGATGTACTTAATCGAAGACGAAGCGGCAGGGTTCACCAGCATTCCGGTAGGTATCTACTGGGCGATTGTTACCCTGACGACCGTGGGGTATGGTGATATATCTCCGCGGACGGGACTGGGGCAGGCACTGGCGGCAATCATCATGATACTCGGTTACAGCCTGATTATCGTTCCCACAGGATTTGTCTCGGTCGCCGCCGCACGGGGCGCACAGCAGCAGGCAGGCACCCGGGAGTGCCCCCAGTGCAAGACTTCAGGACACAACCCGCGAGCGAAATTCTGCGATATCTGCGGTGCAGGGCTTCCGTGAACTACCCGGTTGCCTGCTATCTTTTCCGGTAGTTGGTCTTCAGATACTCCCACGACACAAACCGATCCTTGCTGCCATCGGTGATTGTGCTGTCGTAGGTGGGCTGCGTACTTTTCACCCAGGAGCCGTTTTTCTTGTTCCAGAAGGTCTGCTTGTTGCACTTTTCGCGCTCGATCAGGAAATAGACGGTATCGCCTTTGAGCTGCCAGGTACCAAAGGATGTGAATGCCCAGTCTTCCTTGAGGTATTCACTGGACTGCCCCTTTTTGCTTTCGGTCGTTGTAAGAGTCCCGTCTTTATTCATGATGAATTTCTCTTTGCGAACAGCATTGCCATCCCGGTCCGTCCGCGCCCAGACACCGCGTGCTTTCGGCCTGAGTTCTTCGGCCTGTTCCTGCTGGGCAAGAAGCGAGGGGACGAGTGAATCGAGTTTCTGCATTTGCTGATGAGCCTGGAGAAGCCACTGCTTTTCCATCAGGGTATCAATCGAAGTGAAATACTGATTGACCGGCTCCTTGTGAAGTCCTTCCAGGGATGCGGCTTTCTCCTCTATTTCCGCACGCATCGTCTTGAGGCGCGGAGCAAGCTCTTCCATTCGTTTCGCGTACAACGATTCCGCTTCGGAAATCATGACGATGGCAGAATCATAGAGTCTTCCTGCATTTTGCGTACTTCCCGAGCGGATTGCCCCCTCCACCTGCGAAAGAAGTACCTTTGCTGAAGAAAGCTCTGAGTCGGGAACCCCTTTGTCTTTCAGCTCCTGAATCCGATTCTGCGCGTCGTCGACCGATTCGGCATTCGGTCCACATCCTGCAAAAAACACAGAACATGCCAGAAGACCGAAAACAACACTTAGACCATGGACTCGAAACATAGCTTCTCCTTCTGCTGAGCGGGAAAATTGATAGCGCCGGGTACGCTGCTACACGGGATATATTGTCAAAGGCCAACTGTCCCTATACATACTACGCCTCTCCGGTGGTGCCATGGATCGAGGACATAACAGGGAGGCGAGAGTAGTTGAAACCTGGAGTCGAAGAGGTATCGCCAGAACACCACATTGTTGAACCCTTTGATCAATATAGGTGTAACGTTCCCCTACATTCAACAAAATCGTGCAGATGAAGCGTGTGATTACTATTTTGTGATTGTCAGATCGACAGGCTTGCGCACTGATTTTTGATAGCGCGATGTATGGTGTGATTCTCATTGTTTTATAGTTATAGTCAAATACAGGTATCTTGTTTAGGTCGCCACTGCCGCTAACTCCGATGCTTCGCCGTTTCACAGCCAAACTCCCGAAAGCCCTTCTATGTCTATCGAAGAACAGCAGCTACGCAGGTCACCGTCGATGTATGTCCTTACGGGAATACTGCTCTCAGTCCTCCTGATCCTGGTTGTTTGGGGAATGTTTCTTCAGGGGCGATCCGAAAAGCTCTATGCCCCTGCACTGCACGTCCTGAGTCAGAGCCGTCTGCTCATTGCCGAGAGTCATGTGCGGCTCGAAGAGCTGATTGCGGGTGATCCCCATGTCAGTCCCGATTCCGTACACAAATACCTTTCGGATGCTCATGCTGCCTTACAAGTGCTTGCCGATGGGGGGGAGTGTCCTCATGGATTTACCGTGGTTCCTTTGTCCAAGGAAGTTTCGCAATCGGTCTCTTTCATGGTGGAGAATGCGCGGGAATTCTCTCAATTCGCCGAGAGTCGCCTTGCCGCTTCCAGTGGCGCCGGGGCGGGTTCCCCCATTGATGAACAACTGGATAGATCATATCAAGAATTTCGTACCGGTGCCTATCGGGTCGAAGCGGCGCTCAGCGCCCTTCACGGGGAGCAGAAGGCACTGTTTCACCGTACCCAACTGCTTCTTCTCCTGGCTTCGGGACTACTCGGAGTTCTCGCAATTGGCGTTACCATAAGCTCTGAAATGCGGCAAAAATCCTTTTCTCTGGAAATGGGACGGGCGAATCAGGAACTCAACGCAAGTAATCAGCAGATGAACGCCGCTAACCAGCAGCTTCGTGCCCAGGAACAACAGCTTCGCGCATCCAACCAACAGCTCCGAGCCACCGAACAACAGTTGCAGGCAGCGAATCAACAGCTCAAAGCGAGCGAGAACCAGCTTCGGGAGAGCGAACAACGACTTCGGATGTTGTACGAATCAATGGTCGAAGGGGTTGCGCTCCACGAAATGGTCTACGATGAAAGCGGGGCACCTGTAAACTACAGGATGCTTTACGTTAATCCGGCATTTGAACGAATGACCGGTATTGGTCAGAAAGAAGCCAGCGGGAAACTGGCAACCGAACTCTATGGTGTGGACGAGCCGCCGTATCTCGACACCTATGCCAAGGTGACCTCAGGTGAGGAGCCGGTAACCTTCGAGACGTTTTTCCCCCCGATGGAAAAACACTTTCATATTTCGGCTGTTTCCCCGCAGCAGGGAATCTTTGCGACGGTGTTTCTCGATGTAACCGAAAACAAGCGACAGCAGCATGAGATCGAGGAATCCGAGCGAAAATACCGGGCATTGTTCGAAGGAAGCGTGGACGGGATCGTCATTACCGATGCCAAGACGGAACGATTCCAGTACGCCAATCAGGCTCTTTGCAAGCTGTTGGGCCACGATGGTCCGGAGGATATCGTCGGAAAGGGGCTCAGAGACATGCATCCTGCTTCAGAGCTTCCCAGAGTTCGAGAGGAATTCCGGCTGCATGCCGCCGGCAAACGGACGCTGTCTACCGAGCTTCCGTGTCAAAGAAAAGATGGTTCAGTCGTTCTTGCCGACATTGCCACGACAGTATTCGAGGCCAACGGGAAGAAATACATGGCATCTTTTCTCCGCGATGTCACCGAGCGAAAACGTATGAACGAAGAGATTAGCAGGGCCCAGCGCCTGGATTCCCTGGGAATGCTTGCCGGCGGAATCGCGCACGATTTCAACAACCTTCTGGGGGGTGTGTTCGGATACATGGATCTTGCTCGCCAGTACGGCAATCTCAATGCTCATGCTGCCGAGTACCTGGACAAAGCACTTGCCGCGTACAACCGTGCTCGAGACCTTACGCGTCAGCTTCTGACTTTCTCAAAAGGAGGAGAACCGATCAAGCGAGCTGCCGCTTTGGATCTCGTTGTTCGCGAGTCCGCTTCGCTGGCGCTCAGTGGATCT
>JBEPYC010000135.1:0-9699 GCA_041641555.1 Chitinivibrionales bacterium
TTCGTACCGCAAGAGCTATCGCGTGGTGACAGCGAAGCTGGGTGACGACGCGGCAGTCACGGGAGGCGCCGCCTGGGCTCGCCATAAACTGTCTGACACATGATCTACAACCACGGAACAATCATTTAAATGCCAGAACTTCAGAATAAAAACATGACACCACCTCCCGACATGAGCTGGCGGCCCGTTGCCGTCATCGACATTGGCAGCACCGCGATTCGGATGACCGTCGCTCAGGTCGACAGTGACGGACGCATTACGCCACTGGAAAGCTTGAAACAGGCGGTAGCCCTTGGAAGAGACACTTTTGTCAAAGGCCGAATCGACCGTTCGACTATCGAGGAAGCGGTGCGGGCACTGAACAGCTTTCGCCACGTCCTTCAGGAATACCAGATCACCAGCGATGATCAAATTCGCGCAGTGGCGACCACCGCAGTATGTGAAGCCGAGAACCGTACCACTTTTTTCGATCGCGTATATATCGCCACGGGTATAAAGGTTTCTCCGGTAAATGAGGTCGATGCCACCAGGCTGACATACCTGAGCACCCGGTCCCTGTTGAAATCCCACGCCTCGCTGTCCCGCGGGAATGTGGTAATTGCAGAGGTAGGGGGCGGTAGTACGGAACTGGTGTATATGCACGAAGGAAAGGTTCTTGTATCCCAGGTCTACCGGCTCGGTTCTCTTCGCTTACGGGAATCACTCGAGGGATTTCGCTCCCCTGTCATCAAGAGTCGTGATCTCATGGAAAACCAGATCCAGACTACGGTCGCCCTGATCCGGAAATCAATCAGCACCGAAGGTGGAACGACTTTGCTTGCAGTCGGAGGTGATGCGCGCCTGGCCGCCTCGGAGCTGACCCCCGGATGGGAAGAAGAGGGATATGCGCGGCTTTCGGTGCAAGAAATCGGACGGTTCACCGAGCAGGTCCTCAAGCTTTCGGTCAACGAAATCGTTCGATCGTTTCATATGTCTTTCCCCGATGCGGAGACCCTCGGTCCCGCGCTTCTGTTCTATTATCGTCTTACGCGTGCGTTGAAAGCCACCACGATTCGTGTCGCCGATGTGTCTATGCGGCAGGGTCTTTTACTGGAACTGGCCCGCCATAATGTATTCGATCCCGATTACCATGAGCTGATCATTCGATCCGCCCGCGAAATCTGCAAGAAGTATCTGGCCGATGAAGCGCACAGTATTCACGTATCCGAGCTGGCCATTTCGATCTTCGAAGAACTCAAACAGGAGCACCACATGGGTCGATGGAACGAGGTGCTCCTTCGTGTCGCCGCGATACTTCATGACATCGGCACGTTCGTGAGCCCCCGGAACCATCACAAACACTCGATGTATCTGATTCAGAATTCCAACATTTTCGGTCTCAACCGCCGCGATCAGTTGATCGTTTCACTTGTCGCCCGCTACCATCGACGCTCACCACCGAAATCTACCCACAGTGAATACCGTGCGATGGATCGGGAGCGCCGCATCGATATCGTCAAGTTAGCGGCCATCCTTCGTGTCGCCGATGCACTCGATCGGTCACTCAGTCAAAGGGTACGCAATATCAGCTTTGCCCGTGAACCCGGACGATTCGTGATCACCGTTCCCGGGGTCGATGATCTGACTCTCGAACAAATGGCTCTCCAGAGCAAGGGTTCGATGTTTGAGGATGTGTACGGGATGTCGGTCGTACTCCGAGCGCAGAGAGGAACAGCTATCTAATATGACAAAATCTTCAGCACGCCGTTATATAAACCGGGAATTATCATGGCTTGAGTTTAACCAGCGCATACTCGAACAAGCTCAAGACGAGACAATTCCTCTTCTGGAACGTCTTAAGTTTTTGACCATTGTAAGCTCGAATCTCGATGAGTTTTTCATGGTTCGAGTCGGCGGCTTGCAGTCGCTGGCTACCCGCAAGACTCATAAAACCGACCCCGCTGGCATGACACCTTTGCAGCAGCTCAATGCTATTGCCGAACGAACCTCCCGCATGGTCAGCGACCAGTACGCCTGTTACACACAAAGCATCGAACCGGCGCTTGAGAAAGCGGACATTCGGCGGAAACGGGCTGCAGAGCTTAGTGACCGGCACCGCGAACATATTCGACATGTATTTGAACAGGAGATTTTCCCGCTTCTCTCCCCTATCGCGGTTCCTTCGACATCGGATTTACCGTTGCTGCTCAATCGGGCACTTCACCTTTGTGTACGCCTGAAACCCGCGGCACGGTCCAGGAAACCACGATATGCGGTCGTTCCGCTCGCCAGGCAGCTGAGCCGTCTGGTGACGCTTCCCTCCGAAGGTGGATACGAATTCATTCTCATCGAAGACCTCGTGTACACGATGCTCGCGCAGCTCTTTCCGGGCCTGTCGATTGTCGAATGCGTTCCTTTTCGCATAACGCGTAATGCGGACATGTCTGTTCGCGAAGACCTCGCCGGTGACCTTCTGGCCGAAATGACCGAAGTGCTCGAGGAGCGCAAACGAAGTGACTGTGTGCGGCTGGAGGTAGACCAAGGGGCTTCGTCGGGTCTTCTTACCTTTCTCCAAAGGTCCCTTCGTGCTCCAAAGAACTCCATACACCGTGTCGAGGGACCAATAGACATCACGGGACTTTCGCACCTGACCGACCTCCGAGGTCATAAGCAGCTTCACTATGAGCCCTGGTCAGCGGTACAATCACCAGATGTCGCTTCCGACAAAAAAGTGTTCGAGACTCTGACGGCCCGAAGCATCCTGCTTTACCATCCATACGAGCGATTCGATCCCGTTGTCCGCCTGCTCGAGGAGGCCGCGGATGATCCCGATGTGGTTGCGATAAAACAGATCCTCTATCGTACCAGCCGAAAAAGCCCAATCATCGACGCGCTCATTCGGGCATCTGAAAAGGGCAAGTATGTTACTGCACTGGTCGAGTTGAAAGCACGATTCGATGAGGCGCGAAACATTGAATGGGCACAAGGCCTTCAAGACGCCGGGGTGCAGGTAGTATACGGTGTTAAGGGACTCAAAACTCATGCAAAGTTGATGATGATCGTGCGCAGGGAACCCACCGGTCTTCGCCGATACATTCATTTCGGAACGGGAAACTACAACGAAGTTACCGCACGACTTTACAGTGATGTCAGCTACCTGACCTGTGACCCGGACCTGGCAACCGATTCGACCATGTTTTTCAATGCCATAACCGGATACTCACAACCCCAGCGCTTCCGCAGAATCGAAATGGCTCCCCTGACACTAAGGGAGCGGGTCATTGAACAGATTGAGAACGAAATTGAGCGCAAGAAACAGGGCCAGAAAGCCTTTGTCCGCGCAAAGATGAACTCCCTTGCCGACCCCGGAGTTATCCGTGCTCTTTATGCCGCTTCAAAGGCGGGAGTTTCGGTGCAACTCAATATACGGGGGATATGTTGTCTCCGACCGGGTGTTGACGGAATGAGCGAGAACATAACCGTAACAAGCATCGTGGACCGGTTTCTGGAGCACGCGCGGATCCTGCATTTCTGTAATGGCGGAAAAGATCTGGTATTCATCTCGACTGCAGACTGGATGCCGCGCAATCTGGACCGAAGAGTCGAGTTGCTCGTGCCGGTCGAAGACGCCGAAAGCAGGAATAAATTGCTCGGAATACTCGATATCTGTTTCAAAGACTCGGTAAATGCATGGCAATTGCTTTCCAACGGCACCTATCAGCGAGTGGGAGCCGGCCGAAAACGGAAAGGTATACGGGCTCAGGAGGCGCTTTATCGGGAAGCCCAGGAGCGCGTGAGGCATGCACAGCATCTTCAGCGCACCACTTTCGAGGTACATCGACCGCAGGAATAGTGTTAGGAAAGGAGAACCTATCTGCTCCGGTGGGATTCGTAACTACGCACGGCTCTTGATCTCTTAGTCAACCCGCTCAGCTCGCTGTCGATCTGGCTCATCCGAGACCTAACGTGCACCTTGATCCTGTTGTCTTCCCGAGTTATCCGGCCCGAGCGCTGACGGACCTCTTCAACCAGATCGGCAAACCATCGATCTTTGGACACGTTTTCTCGCCACAGCGGGTCTATGCACTTGAGTTGCTCACAAAGCCCGGAGATTCTCTCCACCAGGCTCGAACGCTCGGTGAGCGTCTCCTGAAGCACGGGCATTTCGGGCGAAGGACCGAGGGCAATGGTAAGCTGTTCCATGCGCCGTACCATTTTGACCAATGCAGTCAGTCCTTCTTTGATCGCTCCTGTATCCATGCAATCCTACCCTGAAATGGCAAAGTTTTTCGTTTGATTTTCCGCCGTGGCGTTTGTTGGCTGAGGCGCCGGGCCTGCGGCGAGTTGTTTTACATTGCGTATGGCCTGGTTCCAGGCAGTCCGAAGACTCTCAAGATGCCCGATCACCTCTTCGACATACGGCTTCTGACTCTGAACATTGGCTTCAACCAGTCTGTGAAGCATGTACTCGTAGAGACGATGGAGGTTTTGTGCTATTTCGCCAGTCTCCATTTTCAGCGCGCCCATGAGCTCACCGATTGCATCCTGTGCCTTCATTAGATGTTTGGCACGCTCTTCGATCAAGTGATAGCCCTCGAAATAGTCCAACGAAATTTTGCAGTGCTTGATTGCAACATCATAGGCAATCAAGATCAGTCGCCCCTGATCCGCCGTATCGATTTTAGTCGACTGATATGCCGAATATCCATTGCCGTTCACGTGTCGACTCCTTTCTGTGAAACTTAACCCTGCATTCCTGATCCCAGCGCACTGAACATGCTGGCACTTTGTCCCTGCATTTCGCTGAGTACCTGTTCCATATTAGCAAACTGCCGAACCAGCCGCTCCCGGTACCGTTCGACACTTTCCTCCATCCGCAAAATCCTGTCGTCAATACTATCCATCGACCGCCGCATCGATTCCTGACGCATGGAAATCAATCCATCCCTGGAGTCGGTCAGCTGATCAGAAAGATCTTTTACCAGAGTCGAGAGACCCTTGTTGAAGGTAAATGTGGCTGTTTCGCCTGCAGCCAATGTACCCGAAGGCATAGTCAATGATAATCCGTCTGCGGGACCATCGCTGAATGTCGCGATATCGCTTGTCCGAGTGTCGGAAGTATACCAGGTACTCCCGCCCGATTCCCGGTACCGCACGTGCGATGCATCCACTTCTTCCAGCTCGTATATTCCCGAACCGGTATCGCTTGTGCTTCGACCATACGCTATTCCCGCGGTGTCCGAACTCCCCGAAGTTATAAACAGACTCACAACGTCTTCGAAATCAGTCTGGAGAGCTTCTTTGAGCTTATCCGAATCAATGGTGAATTCGCCGGTATTGTAATCGGTCGTGACACCTATTGCCGTGAGATTCTCGAAATCTCCTCCATGAAGATCGAATTGCTTTTTAAAGATCGTCCGGAACTGGTTGACCATAGACCCAACGGTCATGTCTCCGGCAAGAACCCCTTTTTTGGATTCTTCGTCTTCCGGATCACCGTACTTGGTCTGTTTTTTCTCGAACTGGACCAATGAGTTATACGAGTCAAAAAGGCCGGTGATCTTTTCTACAAGCCCTTCCATGTCACGTGATATCTCGACTTTGACAATTTCATCGGCAGCGGCTTTCTCCAGATTGAGCGTGACTCCCTGTATATAGTCCTTGGCAGTGTTGGTCGACGATTGAAGCTGTAATCCATCGACGCTGAAATAGGCATCCGAACCTGCGACCAGTACCCCCCCGCCCTCATCACCTGCCGAAGTCGTATTCATGGTATGAGCTGCTCCGGCAACGTTGAGGCTCGTCATTGAAAGCTGTGATCCCCCCTGAATATTGTCGGTAACAATCAGGTTCCCCGTGGTACCGTCGATACTGGCTGTAACAGTTCCATGATAGCTCTGCTCGACATGTTGCAGGAAATCGTCGATGGTATTCGTGGCACTCTTTACAAAGGTATTTGCCACATCATTACCGTCGTGATCCTTACCCCCATAGGTAATAGTATCCCCTTCGACAAGAGCCGAAAACGCTGTATTGATATCACTTGCCGAAGTCAATTGTTGAGTCGTGGTGCCTTTTTGACCGTCGGCGGTGAGAATGATTCCCAGATCCTGCAGAGTGGTCCCACTGACATCCTTATAGGATATCCCTGTGCTTCCCGTCTCCGTAGCGGTAAGAACCAGACGAAAATCGGTATCGCTTGCTTTGAGAACCGTGGCAGAGACGCCAAGCGACGAGCCATCTGCTTTCTGAGCGTCATTGATCTTCATCCGAAGATCCTGAATGGTGTCCTCGGCATCGAGTGTGATATCGACACCCTCGACATTGATCGTGCCGACACCAATACCCAGTGAAGACAAACTGGCTGTTTGGTCGGTGATTTTTCCTTCCGCCGAGACCATTTTTTCCGCCCGTGCGGTATGGAACACCTGCACATCATACGCACCTGGTGTGCTGCCGGTTCCTCCGCTGACCGTTACGAGGTCCTCGTTGGACGAACTCTCGGAGTACATGTTGAACGCACTCAGTGAGCTGAGGGAAAAGGCCTTTGATCCAAGATCCGCCACATGCGCCTGAAGGCTGGTGTAAGCCTGAATCTTGGATTCGTAGGAGACTTTCCGCTGTTCGACCCGGCGAATGCGACTACGCTCCAGATCAACCAGAGAGTTGATAATGTAATTGGTGTCGATCCCCGAGGGGCCGTTTATTGAAATTCCCATAATGACCTCGACCGCATTTTTTCCATTGCGATTCGCTTTCTTCTATAGTTACTATATCGGTTAGGCCCCGAATAACTTAAGGGTTTAAGAACATTAACTCCGCAGAGCACGGTGGTTTGAGCAGAGCAGAGTTACGCATCTTTCTGAAACCAAAGGACTTACGATTCCCATGCGAACTGCTCGAATTTCCCGGTTTCCACAGGCAGCACCACTACACTCTCTATTGTGCTTCCGGGCATGCGGAATGATTTCGGTACCCAGGCGCGTACCCATACCAGTGTTCACATTGTACTGTACCGCGGTAATCAGGTATCTTTTGTATAATGAATGACCGAAGACTTGGCTATTTTCTGTTAATACTTTTGGTTGGTCTTGTGACCGGCTTCACAACCTACTTTGTATGGGTTCATCTTTTCCCGGCAGAGCGCTGGGTGATAGCCTTCGACCGGATCGGCAATCTCAAGATCGAGGACCCCGTGACAATTCACGGTCTCCAAATCGGACGGGTTGAAACTGTCGAATATGCCGGCGGTACCGTACTGGTGGGAATACGAACCACTGAGCCTCTCAAATTGCACGAGAAATACAGCATTTCAGTGGTGGATAAGGGGCTGATGGGAGAACGGACGATCCTCATAGACCGTGGCCGCATCACCAAAAACGCAATCTCTCCTGGCGATACATTGAAAGGGTCATTCGCTCCCGGTGTTTCTGAAGCGCTGGACAACACCAGGCTCTTGAAACAGGCGGTAAGTGATCTTCGGGTGGCCATTGCGCGTGCGCGGCACGGAACAGATTCGCAATCGCCCTTTGCGACCAGGTTCATTGAGCTTATGCGGGCAGTAGACTCGCTCTCTGAGGAAGCGGTTGTGATGGGTACGGAGCTGGAAGGTGATTTATCGTTGGGTCTGGATTCGGTGCAGGCTGCTCTAACCGCACTCTCCAGCTATTCCGAATACCTTGCTACCACACTTCCAACCTATGTCGAACTTGCTTCGGGCCTGATCCCCAAAGCAGAAAAGGCTATCGCGACACTGGAGTCAGCTGTGCAGAGCCTGACAAAGGTCTTGAGTGTTCTGGATGAGCAGGAGAAAACTCTTTTCGGGGAGACTCTTGCCCAGCTTCAGGCACAGCTGGAAGAAATTCGCAATGCTGTCGACAGACTGCGGAGCGACGGGTTGCCGCTGCAGGTTCGAATCGTACGCTGAGTCAGTTATAGTGCATTCGTCCTCAAATTCATACCAAGCGGCATAGAATCTGCTCGTAGTAAAAGATATGCGAAAACTTATCCCGACAAGACCTCTGACCCTAGCGCTTCTTGCATCTGCACTGGTATGCAGATCGACCACGGCGCAGAGTACTTTCGAAGATGAATCGACAATGTTTGTCTACCAGCGCAGTATGTACCTTGAGAACCTTCTGGTACCTGGCTCATGGTGGGCAAACCCCGCGCTTTCTGCCGGTGTATCATCCCCTCAGTTCTATGCGGCGAATGTCACTCCGCTTGCAGGCAGGTATGTTCTTGCTTCTGCTCGAATATTTTTCCCGTTACCTTCGGGTATAACCGCCGGTATTGGGTTTCTGGGAAGTGGAGCCTATGAAGAAGGCTCGAGCAGTACAACCGCACGAAACAGCGGGTTTACTGCCTCTGGTCAATTTCTGTTCTCTGAACCTAATATTCATATCGGCGCGAGCCTTCCTATGCCAAAGTTTGGAGATGTCGGTGCATTGTTCGGGGTCGGTTGGGAGACCGTGGGAATTACCCAAGAACATATCAGGAGACACGCTGTTATCAGTTACGGGGCCGGATACCTTTCTCCGTGGCTTGCCGGCCTACTTCGGGGCTCGCTTTCGATGATGGGCACCGTGTATACGTTTCAAGGACCAAACTGGCACCTGGACGGGAAAGCGGGTATCATCAGCCGTTCACCCAACGAAGTGATCGAAGGGTCGGTGGAAATAAGCTATTCACTTGCCCCTCAAGCCCATGTGCCACTGACTCGTCATATCAATAACTACCAGGTCCTCAAAGGACTCATTTCGGTACAGATTGTCCATTCGCTGGCAGGAATTGCTGGTTTCAGCACTGACTTAGCGGGCTTTGATGAACATATTATTGGACAGCGGGAAGACAACGGGAACGTACTACACCTGGGCGCGGAGATTCGTCCCGGTGAAAGCTATCCTTATCGTGGCGGCTACGATGTCGGGATAAGCACAACCTGGTCCGCCCATGTCGTGCACCGCCTCTGGTTTGGCTTCTCGTTCGGATCCAGCCACGAAAAGGAACTACCCTCCAGATAAGCTCATTGTTCTCGCGGAGCCTGTCTTTCTCATGCCGCAACGGCACTGTCCTCTTCCGCACCTTCCCGTGCTTCCAGCCATGCATCGATCTTTTCCACTACCATTTCGTGGGTATTGTCTACCAGAGCACCGACTGCTTCGGGGAGTTCACCCATTTCTTCCGTGGCAAGCTCAAACCCCTTTTTTATGGCATCCTTGATCATCCGGGCGTATTCTTCATCTGAACTCTCGGATAACTCTCGGAAAGAAAGAGCAAACTCCAGAATACGTTGTGAAGTGTTTTCTGCATTCCAATACTCAGGTAATCCTTGGAGTGCTGAACCGGCTTCAGGCCCATTCTCGACCTTTTTCTTCCCGGTTGTATCTCCCCCATGATCTTCCATGAAAACCCGCATTACCTCCTGTTTCAGTTCCAGAAACTCCTGACGCATTTCCTTGACAATTTCGCCCCAATCATTCTTTGAGATGTTCTCCGAGCCCAGCGACGCTGTCGTTTTCTGGTAATGAACCCGCTCGTAATTAAGGGAGACGCGATCCCCGTCCTTGCTATTCCATTCGATAAGGAGTTTTTCAGAAGCGTATGAGCGGGAACTCATCTGTGCGGCCTGAGCCGTATGTTCCCGTCCTGCACCCTGCATTCGCCGTGCGCTTCTACTGAATCCACGGGTACCGGTGTACTCAGAGTACAGAGAAGAGC
>JBEPYC010000136.1:0-9618 GCA_041641555.1 Chitinivibrionales bacterium
AATCCGAAACAAATTCTAAATTCGAATACATAATTGTCGAAACTTTCTTCCCCCAGCCTCTACCACGAAAAGGTGACGGTGGGGAAATTCGAAATTCGAAATCCGAAGCAAATTCTAAATTCGAATACCTAATGTAAGAAACTCCGTATGTTAAACGTTCGGTTCCGCCAGGACTGTCTTTCACTGCGAACTCTTCCGATATATTGCACCGAAGATCTTCATTATTTCCGTTGATTCTCTGGTCAGGTTATCCCTTTGTCTTTCCAAGGCCGTATCTCCATTTAGGTCCAATAACCGCAGCCAATAGGTGCTTTCCTTGGATTCCTTGCGGCAGATCTTGATACGCATGACAAAATCTTTCTTACTCAACGCCTCATTTGCCTCTATGTAGTTTGCGCCAACCGACCCTGAAGATCGGATTAACTGTTTCCCATCTTCAAGAGTGCAGCTTGTTTTCGGTAAGCTCTTAATGAATCGGCGTACGGATTGCGCGAATCGAAAAGTTCGATCTTCGAGGTCAAACCCCTTGTGACCTTCACAAACAACGCATGTTTCTGAAACGACATCTTCGTCTTCCCGAGCGTAGCGAGTATCCAAAGAATAGTCTTCAGTATTCATTTCTTGCGGGTCCAAGTTTCTTGAATTCCTGTTTCCGTTATTCGATATTGTTTCGAATTTCGAGCTTCGGGTTTCGGATTTCAACTCTCGTTCCTAACTTCTGATTCGATCTTCCTCAACATCCCCAGTTCCTCCACTCCCCCATACTCCATTGCTCCTCTCCATACCATCTGCAACGTCTTGTTCTCCATGTCAATAACTACCGTTTGCAATGCCGGTTCGAGTTCCTGGGAACCTTGCCCGATATCAAGTGAGATAGTGGGAACTTCGCCGGGGAGGTTGAACGCGAATGTTGGGGTGTCGGGGTCCATGTATTGGATTGAAACCGGCTCGTTTCCGGTGAGCTTCTTGCCGTACAGTCCCTCCGATGCTCCCTGGAATGCACGGAAATCCATACGGGGGATTTCGACATTTGCGTAGGCTGGATCTTTTTTTGCCATTTCATCGCGATCCCGCGTGACTGCTTCCAGGAATTCCGGAAGAATCCCGACATAGGTGTAGCGCGGGTAAAAGTTTCGTCGAGTCCAGCCAAGCGATGCCGGCCGGGGGGCTTCGGTCCAGTCTTCGAATTTAGACAGTGCGATCGTTTCGATCGTTACCGGTGATGAAGGGTCCTCGAGATGGGGGAGGGGAATGTCGGCGGGATCTTCGAACCCTCCCTTGATGGCAAACCCTTTTCCGATCGGGTTGGGGTAATAGCTGAAAAGAGTTCCTTTTTTGTCCCGTGCAAAGCCGCCGTAGGAGTGCGCGTAGCCAAGCGGTGCGCTGGTAAATGGTTCGGGGTCGGAGATACTGGCGCCGCGAATCGTTCGTGACACAATCGTGCGCTTACCGAAAACCCGGACAGTCTTACCCAAGGGTCCAACCCGGACAGTGCAGTCGATATGATACGCCCGCTTCCCCCGCGGAGCATGCACCTGCCCCTGCACGATAACATCGGTGGTGTGTTTCCAGGGGATAAGGTCGGTTTCGGCAAGCACCTCGGAGTACATCTGATTGTCCGGATCGGCAAACTGATCAGCCATATTCACCGGAATCTGATCATCGGCGACCTCAACCGAACCGGGGGCAATGCTATATGTCCGCTTCCCGATCACCGAAAGAATCGGGGTGCCATCGGGCTTTGATCCGGGAAGCCAGGCTTTTTCCCACATAGTTAAACATCCTCTTCGATTAGCGCGAGATCAGGGTGACGGAGCTTAACGAAGTCACCGGTGTTTTTAAATTCGAAATACGAATATCGAAATACGAAACAAATTCAAAGCACAAATCCATAATTACCAAAACTTCCTGCCTGAAATGAGGGAACTACGAATAAGGAAAATCCGCAACAAGCCCCTCAATTCAAATGCGCATTTCAAACAACGGTTGCGGCAGTTTATGCATTGGCGATGCGATTGAAACATCCACCGCAGCTTGTGGGTGCGGGTCAACCGATCCCTGGATGTACCGATAACCCAACCACCCGCTACCCTGGCGCAGTGCCGCCCAAAAAAAGAAAGTATCACATGCTAAGATGCTCACTTTCTAGTTAATCATCACCACTCCACCCTTCACCGTCGTCATTCCCTGACCGGCAAGCTCGGCCATGGGTCCGGATGCCTTCACCCCGGTAACCGCGCATTCGACTTTACCCGTTCCGCCCGATACCGATGCCCCCAAGGAGCCTTTCATATCGGCATTCATGTTTCCCTCAGCGGCAAAATTCATGTTCGCCTTGGCGTTGACGTTCATGCCGCTCAGCTTGACATCGCCGGTCGCTTTCCCCTCGAGCGCCGAATTGGCCGACATTTTGATATTCATGCCCTTGATCTCGACATCCTGCGTGGCGTTCAACGTAATCTTACCCATCGTATCCAGAGTAATCCCCTTGTTGCCATCCAGCTCGACCGTTCCCTTTCCGTTCCCATCGGACATGGTGATCTTCTTACTGTTGTCATCCATCTCGATAACATTTCCGCCATTGCTCTGAATGGTGATCTTCTTGCCGCCATCGTCAATAGAGACCACATGGCCGCCCGCCGAAGAAATCACGATTTTCTTTCCGCCGTAATCCATGGTGATATTGTGGTCTTCGCCGTTCCAGGAGCACTTTTTCTCTTTGTCATCCATCAGAAGCTGGTTGCCGTCGGTGGTCTGAAGATACATCCGCTTGTTTTCATCATCCATCTCGGCAGTGTGCTTACCGTTGGTGGTAAACCGGATTTTCTGTTTCCCATCGGTGTCATCCATGACCATTTCGTTGTTGCCGGCCGTCCGAAGAACACTCTGTTCCTTGTTGGAGCTGGTTACCGGTGAAATGGTGTTGGCGTTGGGGACCGTACCCAGGCCAAGCGGCCTGCTCGGGTCACCATCGATACACCCGAAAATCATCTCCGAACCCTCGTGCGATGGAAAATGCATGCCGTAGTTGGCACCACTGTAGGCCTGCGCAAGGCGCATGAACTTGGAACCCTTGTAGTTACCGGAACCAGAATTATCAAACGGCATCCGGACCTTGTACCGTCCCTGCTCATCGATCGCCGCGTAATCGGAGCCTTCGGCCTCAATCAGTGCGGTCATGACGCCGTTGATTCTCGGAACGACCGCTTTGCGCTCGGGGCGGAATATGTCGGCAAGTGACGATGGGATACAGGTGAAGGTGTTGGTGTAGGTCGACAGGTGCGCGCTGTCGTTGGTGAGCGTGTGCGCCCCATTGTGGAGTACCTGCGTGACCACATACGGTGCATTGAAATCGTCGCGGAAATGTTCGGCAAGCTCATATCGGCGACCGGCACGGAATGCCGGACAGTTCCCGGAGCCATCGAACATAATCTGACGGCAGGCTATTCGTCCCGCCGCAACCTGCGCCAGTCGGTCCGATTCGCTGCTGTCATCGTAGAGTCCACCGTACTCATATACACTGCCGGCATCGCCCTCTTTGATCTGCCGCGTGCTCGAGACCGCCGACTCGGGAGTGCGGTAATTGAAATTTTTCAGGAGTACTTCTTTGGGAATGACCTGGCGGCTCTGACGGAGACTGTTAATCGATTCCTTATCTTCCTCATCCTCCCGTTCAGTTAACCCCGACACCGCGCGATACAGGATATCCGACTGTGGTATGAATTCGAACCTTGCCGCCTTATCGGTTATCTCCAGGGCCTCGTTTTCCGGTGTTCCTTCAATTTCCTCATCGACAAATGGAGTCTCGTTGAAAAAGTACCAGATCCCGTTCTCTTCCATGAGTCGCGAGATAAAATTCAGATCGGATTCCTGGTATTGCACCACATATTCATGCTCGGGATATGAGCCATCATTGACATCCATGCTGTAATAGTTATTTAACCCGGCCTCATCGAGTACTTCCTTCACGATTGTCGGAACATTTTTCTTCTGAAACACCCGCGTCTGGACATTGAGGTTCAAAAGCCACAATTTCGGGACAAGCTTCACCATGTAGGTCGCGTAATCGACATTCCGGTCAACAAACTGAAACTCGGAAACGATTCCCGAATACGGGTAATACTCCTCATCGCGGTACATAAACAGCGTCGACTGCTTGTTCACCACGTCTTCGGCTCTGATATCCGCCTGCTTCGACAGGAGCATCAGCGTAAACTGATAGGGCGAACTGATACGGTCGGTGCCGGTGAAATTCATCACCTCGAACGTTTCCGACGGCAGTGACCCGCAGAAAAAGTAGAAGCGAGATTCGTTGGCTTTTTTCTTAGGCATGGGCTTAACTCCCAGTAATTGTATTTCTCAAAAACGAGCTTAAGTCACTTTTCAGAAGGGACTCTCCGTCCCTTAAACCCGGCAAGGAAAATGCTTGTTGTATCCCCCCAGCCCCCCAGGGGGCGTTTCCAAAGCTCACTCGCTCAGCATTTCGTGTTCGACATACGCGATCCGACCTGGTAACTTTTGCTATCGGCAGCAGTTATTGCAGAATTTGCAGCAACTGATCAGCCTACGAGCTCTTTCTCTTCGGAAACATTAGATCCGCGATCTCCGCAATCTAATGATAATCGGAATGCTGAATATTCAATAGCTTCCATAAGTGCGTTCGCGTGACAAATTCCCGGTTGCCCAGAAATGGCATGTTCGACGGTGGTTTTGGATAGAATCCCGGAAGGTGAAACTCGGCGCTGTGTGATACTTTGAACCCGACATTCCAGGTGTCCTGGATCTCAAATTCATAGACATACCCGCGTTCATTGTTCTGAACAATGTATTCCTTAGCAAACGGTTTGAACGCATTGTACTTCGCGATGTCGCCCTTTGCGTTCGCCACAGTGTAGTCAAAATCCATGCGAAGAGCAAAAACGTTACCTTCGTAAACCGTATCGTTCCACAGATTCATGCTGCCATTCTCTACCCATTCACTTTCTCGTAGAATACCGTGGCGTTTCATTTCCGGTGCCATATCGTTGATCGTGTGCTTTTCAAGTTCCCACTTGTTGTGACGGCTTTGAGAACGAAGCAAATACACCTCGCCTGCGTAACTCGGTCCATCACCACTATTCTTCTCTTTTGCCTTGATCGTAACCGGAAATTTAATGTCCTGCCGTTCACCGTCTCGGTACATCGGCCACTTAACCGTATTGTACATCCCGGCATAGAACAGAAAGACAACTTCGAACGGCTTGTACCACTCGAAATCGAAATCCCGGTTGTATGCTAACGTACGCGACTCGCGCGTCAATCCCTGGTAATGCTTGTTTCCGGCATGGACATAGATAAACCGGCCCTGTCTTTTCAGGAAGTACCCGCTGATTTCCGGTTCATGACCGGAGACCGTAATTTTCGGATGCGTAATCTTGTCGGTTTTATTATCACAGAAAGCATCATCCTGCACCATCTTTCGCGCGATCGCACTGGTGAGAGTGGGCACCGTGACGCGAACACTTCGATTCCCCGCAATGTCGATCGGTTTGTTTATTCGCCCTGCCTTAATCTGGAAAGCATACCTCAGTTCAGGATCGGCCGAGAATGCAATCGTGCCAAGCGGTTTGATTCCCTTATACAGGTGCCCGGCAAAGTAGTAGAACGGGTGAAAGACATACCCGAAGAAACTTTCCGTCTCGGTAGAGAGAAATTCTTCTTCCTCAGGAAGAAGCCCCTTGTCCTTTCCATCGTTTTTGGTCTGAAATGTGCGAACGGAACATCCTTTGTAAACGGGTCCCGCAATATCGAGTATGGTATCCGTGCGGACACACTGCATCGAGATCGGCAGCCCCGACAAATCCGCGTTATCCTCACCTTTGAATACCACAACCACCCTTACCTGGTCAAAAGGAGTGATCTGTTTGGTGTGGTTTTCGGCGGGGACCCACTTCTTTCCGTCGAGTACATAGACACGACCAAAAACAAGTTGTTCGGAGCCCACTGCGGAGAAATTCACATTGAGCGTCCTGGCCATCGCCTCCATGCTGGAAGCAGAGGAGTAGTGAATAGGGAAAGCCCGCTGGTAGGCCATAGGAATCCGGGGAGCGGAAAGGACCCGAACGGATTCAGAAATGACCGCTACCGGGGCGTTGGCAAGCATTTTCGCATCGAGACCAAACGGAAGAATGCTTTTTTCATCGGTGAAAAGGATCTTTCCGAGCCGCTCGAGCTTCTCGAGGCCATAACCGGCCTTGTTGCCTTTACAGAATAGCCAGACTTCATCCAGAGGCAATTCTGAATCGAATATGACCTTTTCACTTGGGCTGATCTCGCTTATAAATGTACGGATATACTCATCGATGCGGTACTGGTTGAACTTCCGGGTAAAATCCTGCGGGCTATCATGTCTCGATCCACATCGCTCAATGAGCCTGAACAGGCCGTTGAGGACCGCGGCACGAACCCGAAACTGAACGGCAACATCGTCCGGCCGTTTGCCGGCCTTGACAAGGCCGTGAATAGCCCTGATGTTCAGAGAATTCTCCTGCTCGATCGTGTTGAGTCGTCCTCGTTGGTTGCGGTATGCCTGCGCGAGGTTATCCAGCACATAAGCATCGAGCGTGGTTCCCAGAAATGCACCGAAATTCTTTGCCGCTCCAAGGGCTGCCTTGGCCAGGAGAATGCATTGCGAGGCCTGACCGATGGCAGGTACATACGAGGCGAGGCCAAGAGTGGTGTCGACTGCCTGATGGATGAGTTCCTTGGTGTTTTTATCCAGATCCATCTGGATCATGTCGGTCGTGCGGCGCATGCTCTCAAGGATCTTTATGGCATCGAGATTTGGTGATGCGTGATATTTCTTTTTGTAATAGTTATCCAGACCCGTCGACAGCCGATCGCTTTGTACGGTGTAATCATCAACAAGATTCATTCGTTCATGAAAAAGGCTATAGTAGTTGTAAATCGTCATGGCGACATCGAGGGCAGCAAGGCTTTTCCCGACTGCTTTCGCACTGGTCATGTCGGCAAAGGATCGAGTCGCCTTTGGAGTACCAAAGTAGTAGATGTACTTATTGTCTACTTCACCGATACTCTGCCGGACGATCCTTATCTTCTCGGCCTTTGTATCCGCTGAACCAAGGGATTTCAGAAGGACACGTTTCCAGCGGGTAGCCTCATAAAGCGAATCGGCCAGTTTGACATCGATGCTCTGAGCCATCTGCTTCAAGGCCTGATCGGCAATGATATTGTCCATGAACGAAGCCCAGGCGCCTTTGACATCGAGGGCGGCGGTGACGGCATTGAAGGCGGATTGAGCGCTCTCGAGAAGCTTCTGTTTTTCAGAACCGCGCTCGGTCAAACGGAGAGATGTATCCAATCCCAGTCGGACTAAGCCTCCGGTCTTATCCCATTTCGTTGCCCCTGGATCACGCATCTGGTTAACCAAAGCCGCCTTGCCCTTGGCCCAGTCCAGCCGAGCAACATACGGAGCGACGGCTGGTCTGTCGAGCGAAAGACGACTGATGCTGGAATCTGATTGTCCCTGAAGAGCCGATTGCAGGTGGCTGTAGTAGTGGGGAAACTGCGAAATAAAGGTCTCCTCGAGCGTCGAGGGGCTGAGCAGATGGGCATCGAATTCGCACCCGATCCCGTTGAGTGCAAATGAAACGCTGCAGGTAAAAGAGAGAAAGTTTCCGTTTTTTCGACACCACGGCTGAAGATTATCCCTCAGCTCTCGTGAACGTACTCGTATACCGTAATCGCCTTCCCCTAATCGTCCCTCAATCCCGGTGAGAATAAACGCGATATAGGTTTCAGTCTTCTTCGAACCATCAAATTCACTCGTGTACTCGAGTGTGACCTGCTCCTGGTTGGCCTGCAGATACTTCTGTTCTCCATCGGGGAGCGTGATTTCGATCGTACTCGGGTTGCCTGTCTGTCCGGTTCGGAGCGTCTCTACCGGGAAAAGGAAACTCAGAAACTGAACCCGGGGGATGACATGTCCACAGTACTCCTTTCCGGAATGAAAATGGTCATGGTCTTCCGAGGAACCATTACTGTTCTTGCGGAGGGAATCTTTGGTGAAACGTACCGGGAGCGTTTCGATCGAAGGCTGGTCGTTTATTGCATTCAGTTGATCGATGACTTTCTTTTGCCATTTCGTGCTGTCGGCGAAATAGGCATACTTGACCGCTTCCTGGGGAACAAACCGCAAATCCAGAGGCTTGCGGGCAAGCAGTTGATTGGAGCTTCTGCTACGAGAGCCGGCCTTCGTAACCGAGGCCAGTCTGCCGAGATCATCGGCGATACACAAAGTAAATTTGCCGCCGCGGCGCTTTATCCCGAATGTCTGCTCCGTAACCAATTCAACCGTCTCCGGTTTCAAGAGATCACCCTCGGAGAACTCGGGATACCCGGACAATAAATAGACCTGGTCAAGGAGTGGTGTTGTCTTGCTCATGTTATTGTTCCACAGAGTACATCTTTATCGAATTGCCGTAAATCCCTGATCGGTTTCCGCCTTCATCTACCTTTTTGAGATACACAAGCTGTGAGTTGCTCATTAGTGCGTTATAGGTGATTGCCGGTAAACTCTTCAGGCGGGTGACTGTGATTCGTCGAAGGCCGACTTTGTCGGCGTAGTAAATCCACTTTCCATAAGGGCCGATAGCAGGAGGGGTAAGTACTTCCTCGCCCGGGCGAAGCTCCCCGGCAAAATCCAGATCGACACCGCGGCGGAAAATAAAAACGCTGTCTTGGATACTTTTGTAGAAGTTGCCTTTTTTGTAAATGCAGAGAAACTCGCCGTTCTCGGTGGCTGATGCGCGCTCGAGAGTCATTGTCGAAATTCTTGCATTGAGTGGGGTTCTCTTACCGCTATTGCAGTCAATGTGAGCGTAGGAGAATACGCCTTGAGTTCCAGTGAAAAGCTGAGCGTAAAATGATTCCTTGCCTATTGACAAAATAATGCGCGGACTAACTGTGCAAGCCCCTTTTCTTTTCAAAGTATATGCGTCGAATCGTAAAACAGAGCCGAAATAATTGACCAAAACCACAGGGTCCTTTCCCTGGACTTCCGGTGGCCAGATAGAAAGAGTGGCGATTTTGCTTTTGTCCATTGTGCGCATGTCACTAACTGTAAATAACGAGTCTTTTCGCCTCGAATGGCAGTCGATGACATAAATATTGTCGTTCATCATGTGGTGTGGTCGGTCGTCTTCTTCGTACCTTTGTATATACACAAGTTTCTTGCCATCAGCGGTCATTTGGGCAGCTCTGGTCCTTTCCGGCACCTCACAATACACCTTCTCTTCACTTCCGTCAGAGAGTACGGAAACCATGTAGCTTTTAAACCCGCCGGTTCCTTTCGGGTCAGGTCTTTTTTCCCTGAAAAACACACGGGCCAAATCCTCGCTCGTTGCATTTACTTTGGCTTGTGTCGCCGAGGGCTGATTCTCCCCTTGCGCGGCATGTGCCTGCCCCGGCCTGCCTTCATCGCTTTCTTCGCAGCCAAGGGACACGACAAGACCGATCACCGCGAGAACAGATGTTACTCCACTAAAAAAGACTCTCCAACTACTCACTATACAACTCCTTGATCTCATTGAGCGTCATGTCGACAAATAAGGGGTCTTC
>JBEPYC010000137.1:0-9503 GCA_041641555.1 Chitinivibrionales bacterium
ACTGCTCCTGTAAAAAAGGTGGTAGCTCGCGATCGGAAGCCAGGGTTTGGTCTTGTGCGAACGCTTGGTCCAACGAGTAAAAACGGAAAACTCAGCTACAATACGGTCCAGCACCGCTTCGATCCGCTCCCGGGGCTCATCGGTTGCAATATCGACATCGATAGAAAACCGCTTTGGATCCTGAAGGATGACAAGAAGCGAATTGCCACCTTTAAACTGATACGACAATTCCGCTCGCGAAAGTTCCGCAACGAGTTCGAGACAGAGAATCGCCTGCTCGGTCAATTCGGCGGGCGCATCGAGTCCTGCTCGCAGAATGTGGTCCGGGGTAAAAAACGAGGAAGCCGCTACTGGCTGCACGCTATCGTCCTTTCTCAAGCCGCTCCGCGAGGAAATCGGGTAGTTCGTGATCGACGATTTTCTTTTGCGTGGTTGTAAAATCGTACTCTACCCGGATAAGCGAGATGTGACGGGTTTCCGAATCGTAAATACAATAGCAGGACCGCGGGTCGAAATCGCGCGGCTGCCCGATACTGCCTACATTTACAAGATAATAGCAGGAATTGTTCAATTCCACCATTGGAGAGGAAGAGAGGATTATCTTGTCATCCTCCTGGTACATAATCGAAGGCCAGTGAGTATGCCCCACGAAATTGAGCCAATGGACAATTTTGTTAAAAGCCTCGAATACCGCGTATTCGTTATCGGGGAAGATATAGGGCCACTGTTCAGTATTACAGGGTGATGAATGGGCGAGAAACATGTCTTCGAGTTCCAAAGACAGCGGTAGAGAGGAAAGGAACTCCTTTGATTCGACCGATAGGTTCTTCTTTGTCCATTCCATTGCGGCGAACGCATAATAGGTGAACGTCTTGGTATCGACTCTACCGACAGCGGCATAGTCGTGGTTCCCCGCAAGGCAATATGCGGCCCGATCCCGCACCAGTGCGATACAGGATTCAGGATCGGGATAGTACCCAACAATATCTCCCAGACAGATAATCGAATCGATCCTGCGGCTGTCGATATCCTTCAGTGTCGCACGAAGTGCTTCGATATTGCCGTGTATGTCGGATATAATTGCATAACGCATAGATACCACGATTCTTTCGGCGTGCGAATTCTCCAAGGCTTCATAAATTATATTATTCCGGTGTTTTGGACGCAACTTGTTGCTTTTCAAACACTATGGGTTTATATGGATAGTTCGCTTCTAAAAGATTTTCGCTCCCGTATCCTGCCTGCTAACTCGGTTCTGGTCGTCGCCCATGACTACCCCGATCCGGACTGCTTAGCATCGGCTCATGGTATATCCCAGCTGGTAACCTGGTGGGGTGCCAAAACCGCGCTGGTCACATTCGGGGGATTTGTCGGTCGTGCCGAAAACAGGGCAATGATCCGCTACCTCGATATCCAGACACTTCCGATCGCACTGGTACATATCGAGGATTTCGACCATATCGTTATGGTCGACTCCTTCCCCGGCAGCGGTAATGTTTCACTCCCTAAGAATACACCCGTCGATGCCGTATTCGATCACCATCTCGAGTCTCCTGCTCCTGACGCACCGTTTTTCCATGATATCCGCAAGGGTGTCGGAGCGACCTCCACAATCGTTACTCAGTATCTTCTGGAGAGCGGGTGCCCGATATCGGCCGAACTGGCAACAGCCCTTTTCTACGGAATCAAAACCGACACGGGTGATATGGGGCGAGAGACCTCCCACGATGACCTCGAATGCTATAAGTACCTCTTCGATCTCATCGACCACAAAGTGCTGTCCCATATTGAGAATCCCGAGCGGGATATCGAGTATTACCGGACCATGCACCGCGCCGCTGGAAATGCCCTGCTGTTCGATAATGTCGGATATACCCACCTGGGACAGGTATCTTCACCCGACTATATCGCCGAAATGGCCGATTTTTTCGAAAGCCTTGAGAAACTGGAGTGGATGGTTTGCTCGGGGCTGTTTAAAAAGAACATTTTTTTCTCTATCCGGACCAAGCAGCACGTGGACGCAGGTACAAAAGCCGAGACGATTTCACGGCAGCTGGGAGGTTCAGGAGGAGGACACGGGAAAATCGGCGCCGGAAAAATTCCGTTCAAAGCCGGAGAGGAAGAAAAAATAGTCGGACTGTTCAAGGAAACATTCCGCGAAATCTTTCGTATTACAAATCTAAGGCAGGAGCAATTGTTGCCCCCGCAGCCATAAGAACTGACAGGATACCCGAGGAGGAAAGGCATGTGGGATTATAGCGAAAAAGTACGAGATCATTATCTAAATCCGCGTAATGTCGGCGAAGTTGACAATGCGGACGGCATCGGCGAGGTCGGAAATCTGACTTGTGGGGACGCCTTGAAGCTTTCGTTCAAGCTCGATGAGAACGGTCGTATTACCGATGCTCGATTCAAAACGTTTGGCTGTGGCAGCGCGATCGCTTCGGCAAGCGTCCTGACCGAGCTGCTCAAAGGAAAGACGCTCGAAGAAGCACAGAAGATTAGCAACAAAGATATTGCCGAAGCCCTCGGGGGACTTCCCAAGGAAAAGATGCACTGCAGCGTCATGGGTCAGGAAGCGCTCGAGGCCGCCATCCGGTTCTACGAGACCGGCGGACAGACCAGTGCACCCGAGGAGAAAGAGGGAACAATAGTCTGTACCTGCTTTAACGTGACCGACAAAGAAATCGAGCGAGCCATTCACGACAACAACCTCACCACCGTGGACGATATCACCAATTACACCAAAGCTGGTGGCGGGTGCGGAGGCTGTGTCGGGGAAATCGAGCAGATCCTCGATCGGGTCCGTGGCAAAATGGCGGAAGAAAAGCCGAAAGCACCGCCTCGGATGACCATGCTCCAGAAAATAGACAAAATCCGCGAGACGATCGAAAAAGAGATTCGTCCGATTCTGAGCAAAGACGGGGGCGATTGTGAACTTGCCGATGTGGAAGGGAATATCGTCTACGTGCAGTTCAAAGGGCACTGTTCAGGGTGTGCGTTTTCGTCCCGGACTCTTCAGGGGGTGGTCGAAAAGAAACTGAAAGAAAGAGTGCTTCCGGATCTCGTGGTCAAAGAAGCCCAGTGATCCACATCCGGCACTCCACCACAGAAGACCATGCACGGCCGTTTTCCTCAGGAAAGCGGCCGTTTTCCTATCGCCTCGAACGCCTCACCGACAGTAAAGAATGAACCCGTGACCAGCACCACCGGGCACTCAGACTGGAGTGCTCGCTCCAGAGCTTCTTTCACCGTGGATGCAACCGAAACGTTTTTACCCGCGGCATACCCGGCCAGTGTGTCGGGGTTTTCCGCGCGCGGAGTTTCTGGTGCCGTACAGATGAACTCAGAAACAACGGGCGACAGATGGCCGATGAACTCCCGGCTGTTTTTGTCTTTCATCACCCCGATGACCGCACACAGCGAAGTATCTCCGAAACGATACCGGACCGTTTCCCTCAGCGCCTGAGCAGCCGCCGGATTGTGTGCCACATCGAGCACGACAGTCTTTTCTCTCAACCGTATCTGATGAAATCTTCCTGGAAGCTGCAGACACCGAAACGCCTCGGCAACACCGGAATCCACTGCAAAGCCAGCTTTCTCGAAAGCTACCAGGGCAAGAAGGGCGTTTTCCACCTGGTGCCGCCCGGGAACAGGCAGTCGAAAATGGATTCCCCGATAGATAAACGATACCGAATCAGGGTGTTCTTCGATGCTTTCGGCCAGAGAAAGATCCACCAGGCTCAACGGCGCATTCTTTTCCTCGCAATGCCAAATTGCGCGCTGCCTGACGGCATCGTCCTCCGGAAGCGCCATGATTACGGGGATATCCTTTTTGACAATTCCGAGTTTCTCCGAAGCGATCTGGACGAGCGTATCTCCAAGGTACTCCCGATGATCCATCGAGATCGAAGTAATCACACTTACTCGCGGGACAACGATATTGGTGGCGTCGAGCCTTCCGCCAAGCCCCGTCTCGAGAACTGCCCATTCGACCTCACGGCGACGAAACAGCTCAAACGCCATGAGCGTCGATGCTTCGAAAAACGTCAACTCGAGTCGATCGATCAGAGGTGCGATGTCCGCGTACACCTGGAGCCACTGCTTCGGCTCGACAGGATGCCCATCGAGCAGAAACCGCTCTTCGTATGCCACCAGATGCGGGGAGGTGTACAACCCGCATGATTTGTTCTTTGACCGGATTGCCGCATCCAGAAAGGTACAGGTGCTTCCTTTTCCATTCGTACCGGCGACATGAAATGAGTCGTATGCCGCTATGGGATTACCCAATTTGCGGCACGATTCGGTGATCTTGGCGAGATCGTACTTTATTCCGCGGGTATGAAGGGAGTAGAGATGCCCGAGAATCTCGTCTTTGTTCAGCATGGGTATCGGAAGCCTTCGGGAGCCCCTGGCAGGTTATTGAATCTTATTACGCACCGCGCTTGCTTCTTCGGAATCCGGACACTGCTCGACCAGTTTTTTCCAGACAAGTGTACTGCGCTTTGTTTTGTCCTGACGGGCGTAGATCATCCCAAGTTTATAGAGTACCGGGCACGTTTTCTTTCCCTCGGGATACTCCTTGAGATAGTCCTTATACGCGTCTTCGGCCTTCGTGTCATTACCTTGCGCGTAGTAACACTCGGCAATCCAGTAGGTGGCATCTTCGGCAAGCGGCGCCTCGGGATGTTGAACCTTGAAATCCCTGAAACCGCTGGCGGCAAGATCATAGCGCCGTGCCATGAAATCTTCGTGAGCCAGCTGAAAGAGCTTGTTCATTTCCGCATTCTGCAAACTCTGGGCAAGAGAATCCGATCTTGCTTTCTCGTCCCACTGCTTTTTGATTTCCTGCGTCTTAGCATTGATCATCGAGAGCTGCTGCTGGCTTTCGGTAATACTCCCTTCGAGAGTCGATACTTTATGGCTCAGCTCCGCGAAACGTACCTGCTGATCAGCGCGAATGAGCCGGAGAAGCTCATTATGTGATTTCTGCTCTTTGAGCAGCTCCTTTTGCATCGAGGACAGTTCCGTATGGAGCGAATCGACTCGAGTACTCACCTCCCGAAGTTCTTCGGTGCGAAGCATGGTGATATGGCTGCACCCGGTGCTGAGGAGTGCGGCCGCTGTTATTGCACAGATTACTGAAAAGCGAATAAAACGTTGCATGCGAGAATCTCTCCGTAGGTTTTGTGCGCGTGTCAGGCGATCAAATTCAGAACCACTGCGACCAGTCCGGCATTTTGGCGTCACCGGTGCGTGTAATGATTTTCATGTCTTCGCCAGTAGGACGAATAAGGCAGATATTGCTCTGTCCCCCTCGGGTATTAACAAATGCAATATGCGACCCATCAGGAGACCAGCTCGGATACTGATTACTTCCGGCAACATCGGTGACCCGGGTCGGATTAGACCCGTCGGGTTCTACCGTCCAGATATCGAATTTACCTTCAACCAGCGATGAATACGCGATTTTGTCTCCCTTTGGGGACCACGAGGGAGAGTCCTGGTACCGCCCGGTAAAGGTGACCCGCCGGACATTCGCGCCGTCTTTGTCCATGACATAAATCTGGGGACTTCCACCGCGGTCCGAGGTAAATGCGATTTCGTATCCGTTGGGAGACCAATCGGGGGAAGTATCGATCGCCTTATTGTGGGTAAGTCGTTTCAAACCGGTTTTATCCACGCTCATCGTGTAGACCTCGAGATTACCCGCTTTGGAACTCGAAAATGCAACCATCCCCTCGATAGGCGAAACGGCCGGCGAAGTCGTCACGAAACGTCCGTACATAAAAATGTTCGATGACCCGTCGGCGATCGAGCCTTTGTACAGATCGGGTTTGCCTCGAAGATACGACACCCAGAAAAGCGTACTCGAATCGGCGAATGCGGGAAAAATGTTCAATGTCGACATGTTGGTTATTTGCCGAACATTGTGTCCGTCGAAATCCATGATAAAAAGATTTTTCGCTTTTCCCTTATCGCGCACGAACACAATCTTGCTTTCAAAAACGCCCTTGTCACCCGTCAGGACTTCAACCAGTTCCGATGCGTACCGGTGGGACATCGTTCGAAGATATTTGAGATTTCCCTGGTATTTCTTCCCTAAAACCAGATCCATCGTGGTGGCATCATGAAGATAGCAGTCGAGCACGATCCGATCGCCGGTGATGCGGTACTCCCCATCGACGAAAATGCCGATATTTTTCTCTGCAAAGGCGGCACTGTCCACTTTGTTTGCACGATATACATCGAACCTGCCGGTGAACTCCAGATCGTTTGCAACGATCTTCCAAGGAAGGTCATCGGAAATCTCCTTGCTTCCTTCGGCCGGTCGAAATTTCAAGACACCGATGGGTATGCTGTCGAACTTACTGGCATAGATATCCAGATTGAAACGCTCGGCATGCACAGTAGTGATCAGAGTGATACAGACAAGAGCAAGCCCGGGGAGAAAGCGAAAGGCATGCTGGATCGGGACGTACATATATAAAAACTCCTCTATTTTCGTACGGGACGGAAAGCGCACTGCAAGTCGAGCTGATCTCCCGAGAACCCAGGTGGTAATTTCCCGAATGGAGCGGCCAGTCGCACCGCTCGAACGGCAAGCTTGTCCAGGAGCGAGCGGCCGGATGACTCGGTCAGTTTCACGTTGGAAATAGACCCGTTCCTAAAAATCGTAAATGCCACGACCACCTTTGTATCTCTGTTGCCTTCCGGCGGTTTCCAGTGCCGTTCAGCCTTCTGCTGCACGTTCATGAGGTACCATGGGTACTTGAAATCCGGGGTTAAAGAAGTGACCCGCGCCGGGGCCGGAATCGCTTCGAGAATATCCTCCAGATCCGAGAGGTCTTCTTCCGCCGGTTCGGGCTTCTCTTCGGTTCGCTCAACAGTCTTCTTTTCCTTTGCCGGAACCGGCTCCTGAGTTTTCTGCACGGGCTTCGGTTTCGGCTTGGCCTTGGGAGTTGGAGGTGCCGGCGCTTTGGGCTCAGGAGGCTGGACAATCTGGAAAGTCTTCGGGCGAATGTATTCCACATCTTTGTGAAACAGTGATGTTGTCAAGGGGATTATGACCAGCGCAAGAACATGCACCGCGATCGAAATACCCACCAGCGGATAAAACGACCGTTGGCGGGGACGAGCCTGTTCGGCAAAGCTCAATCCATTCATGCTCCGCCACCACCGCCTTCCATCGGCTGCGTAAGAAAACCCAGTTTGACCACGCCGGCATTCTGGATATCGTTGATAACCCGAATGACCAGGCCATAGGGCACGCGCTTATCGGCGTTGAGAAATACCGGTATCTCGTGGCGCCCCCCGAAGACCTGATTGAAGCGGCTGGCAAAACCGATCAACCTGACCCGTTCCTGATCGATATAGATTTCGTTGCGGGCATTGATCGAGACCTGAATGTAATCGTTGACTTCCACATTTTCCGCTTCGGCCTTGGGAAGATCCACCTGTACTCCCTGCGTCATCATTGGTGCCGTAATCATGAAAATGATCAGCAATGCGAAGATAACATCGATCAGGTTTGTTAGATTGAGCTCTCCCGAGAGCGTCCTTCGTCGGCGACGTCTTCTGCGTGACATTGGAACCTATGCTTGCTTTGGCCGCTCGGACCGTTCCCCAAATAACAGACTGAGAACTTCACGACGTACCCGTGAGGTGAGCACTTCTTTGAACTCGTCCATTTCATCTTCCAGACGGTTTGCCCGATGAACGATGTAGTTATAGAAAAAGGATGCAGGGATAGCGACGACCAGGCCCACAATAGTCGTGATCAGCGCTTCGGCAATTCCCGGGGCCACCACCGGAAGACTGGCGGAGCCCTGCTGACCGATCTCGAAAAAGGAATCCATAATACCCCAGACGGTGCCCAACAGCCCCAGAAACGGAGCGCTGCTTCCGACAAGCGCCAGCAGGAAATTACCCCGGTGAAGACTCGCGCCGATCTCGGAAACAGCCGTCTCCAGCCGTTCACCAGCCATGGCAAACTGATTCTGCAGGAAAAAAGACCAGTCCTTGACTCCTGAATGCGACTTGGCATCGGCAAGTATCCGCCGGTACTCGAGTGCACCAGCCCGTCCCAGCTTACCAATGCTGGAATTCTCGAATTTCTTGTCGAGTTTCTCCAGCTCGGTCAGACTCGACACTTTGGAGAACGATCCGCGGAACAGACGATTGAGCCTGGCTCCCCGTCCCAGTTGAACCAGACGGTCGATAATCACCGCCCATACGATAATCGACTCGATCGCCAGGAGAATGAGTATGCTTCGGGCCACCCAACCCGAACGCGCTATCATCGCCACTACAGGAATATCTTGCATCCTTCTTTACTCCCTACGGCGGTTACCCACCGTTTTTCATGATTGCTTGTATCTGGATAGTGAGCCGGTATCCATGCGGAACGGCTGAGAGGACTCTCGGGTTCGTCCCCTTGAAATTACTTCGTGAAAGGTTATACTGTCAATCGGCTCCATGCGGCACATACAGCCTCCCTGGCGGTATCTTGCCTCGCATCATTCGGCATTCTGCGGCAAACTCGAAGCTACCCACTGTTTGGCATCGTCAAGTGCGCGCTCGCAGAACAATCCTTTTTTTTCCTTCTTACCCGGTTTTTTTCTGCCTGGCCACTGGATTGGCGGAAAAAGCCCGAAATGGACGTTAGAAGGAGTAAACGGCCGGTCGGGGCTCGATGTCACATAGCGAAGCATCGCTCCCAACGCAGTGGTCGACGGCGGAATAGAAACGCTAATCCCCGAGGCTTTCGCCCACGCATACAATGCGGTCAAATGGCCGGTGGCAATGCTTTCCGTGTACCCCTCGTTCCCACAAAGCTGCCCAGCAAGAAAAATACTCGGGTCAGCTTTCAGGCTCAGATCCTCGTGCACCAGTACGGGAGAATCGAGGTAGGTGTTCCGGTGAATACTTCCGTATCGAAGAAACTCTGCATGCTCCAACCCCGGGATCATCCGAAAAACCCGTTTCTGCTCAGGGATCCTGAGTCGAGTCTGAAAGCCCACCATATTGAAACTCTCATCCCCCTCTTTTTCCCGTCTCAGCTGCACGACACCAAACGGCCATCTTCCCGTCCGCGGATCGGTCAGCCCCACCGGGCGCAGCGGCCCGAAAAGAAGCGCTTTTTCACCTCGGTGAGCCAAAACCTCCACCGGCAGGCATGCTTCGAAAAACTTCTCATCTTCGAATTCATGCGCGACCGTGGTGTCCGCCTCCAGAAGCGCTTCGAAAAAGGCTGCATACGATTCTCGCGTAAACGGACAATTCAGGTAATCGGCAGTGGTGGTGTCACGACGGGAGGCAAAAAAGGCCCTGTCCAGATCGACACTGTCGCCGGCGATGATCGGTGCAACGGCATCGTAGAAATGAAGTGCCTCGGCCCCGCAGTTTTGCCTGAGCCAATCGGACATGGGCTCGGATGTCAAAGGTCCCGTACACAATATGGTAACGTCGGTGTCCAGTGGCGGTGCGGTGCACTCGCTCCG
>JBEPYC010000138.1:0-9449 GCA_041641555.1 Chitinivibrionales bacterium
CTTGAAGGAACCGCCAGAACGCTGTCCCTGCGTTCGGTCACGATATCAACTTCTGCAAAGTATCCGGCCTTGAGCGTGTGTGCAGGGTTGGGGACGAGCACGCGGACCTCAAAGGTTCTGCTCGATGACCTCGCAAGCGGGTTGACCCACAAAACCGCTCCTCTGAAAGTCGTATCCGGGATAGCGTCAGTGTGCACGGCAACGTCCATGTCCCGGGCAATAAGGGCGACAGTCTTGTCGTCGATATCGAGATCAATTTTCAGCGGGTTCAGCCGGGCAACTTCTACCAGACCTCGCCCGCCCCCTCCCGGTATCGCTACAGTCATCTGCGGGCTGTACCATTCTCCTTCTTCGACAGCCACGTGGGTGACGACACCACTGAATGGGGCTTTCAGTACCGTATTCTCCTGAAGACTGGCGACCTGCCGTTTCATGGCAAGATAGCGGGATTCAATCGAATCGAACTGCGATTTTGATACAGCACCTTTCGCATACAGCTGCTGACTTTGCTCATACTGTGTCTTTACCGGCTGAAAACGGGCAATTGTCTGCACCAGAACCGCATCATCCATTTTCGCCAGATTCTGCCCTTTACGCACCCGGTCTCCAACTTTACAATAAAGTCGTTTCACTGTTCCGGGAGGGTTTGGAGCGAGTCCTGCTTTCTGATATGGTTCCATTACGCCGGTAAATGTTTTCCGACGATAAATGGAGCGAACCGAAACAGAATCCGTACGCACATCCACTCTGATCCGTGCACCACGGGGCTGACCCTCACTATCCTTACGACAACTACTCGAAGACAGGAGGACCAGGATGCCGGCCGAAAGAGTTAAAATCTTGTCAATCTTCATTGTCGCATTTGTCCTTGCATGGAACCAATCGGAGCGATACTCTCGACTCTCTTCCAGGGCGCGGAGGTATCTTTTGTCGGCACCATCGATTCAGGTATAGGAGCCCCGCCGAGCTTCACAGGAGCGCTGTTTATCGGAGCAATTTTGTATTCCTCTAACGCGAGTATAGCTTCGACTTTGGCAGTCTCGTACTGCACGTGAGCCTGCGTCATCGCGGACCGAGTCTGAAGCAGATCGGTTTGGGTAATCATCTCTGACTCGTATTGTAACTCGGCTATCTCCAGCCCCCGTCGGGCTGTTGCGAGTCCCTCGGCGGCGATATTCACGGCCTGTTTGTTTTCCTGAACCCTTCTGGCAAGCTCATGAATTCTCAGCCGGATCTGTTCCACCAGAGCTTCTTTTCCCAGACGCGCAGCCTTTTCCTGCAGCGCGGTTTGCTGGTACTTCCGATATGCCTGCCCCCAATCCCACAGTGCCCAGTTCAGCGAAATACCGACTGACTGATTTGGCTCGAGCTGGGATTCTTCGGGGGAATACTGGTTTGAGAGATTATAGGTGTAAAATGCGCTCAACACCGGCAGATATGAACCAACCTGAAGCCTCTTGGCGGCCCGAAGCATTTCGACCTGGCGTTTCCTGGCCTGTAGGTCCTCACGATAAAAAATCCATGTGTCCACCGAATCCTTCTGTGGAGGTACGAACCGCTCCAGAGCTGCACCTGCGCCTGCGGTATCGACTTGGATCCTGGCATCCAACGGCAATTTCAGAAAGTTAAGCAACTGCTCCGCAATCGTCTGAACACTATTGTTGGCACGCAAAAGCTGCAGACGGGACTGGGAAAGTTGCGTTTTGGTGCGAAGCAGATCCAGTTCGATAATTGCCCCGGCCTCCACTTTCTGGTTTTGATCGGCAACGAGCTTTTCGAGCCATTGCACGGATTCTGCCAGGGCCTTTGTTTGTGCTGATACAAGAACATAGTTCCAGAAAAGCTGTAAACCATTGAATCCTGACTCAGTAATGGTTCGATTATGGGTGAAAAGCTGCGCTTCGTGGCGAAGACGGGCGATGCGGTATCCGTTCACCAGTCTACCTCCGGTGAAAAGCGGCTGGGAAACAGTTATTCCCGCAGTATATATGTTCTGTGGGCCCAGGGGTTGGGGTTGACTGAATGAATTAAGCAATTCTTGCAGCGGCTCAGGCAAGCCCATGCCCATACTGTCGTTTGCAAGGCTATCGATCCCTGGAACCTTGTTCCCCCTCAGCAGAGGCTGCTCATTCAGGTGTGTTGCCCCGGCATTGGCGTTTATGGAAGGAAGAAAGGGAGCCAGAGCGCCTCGACGGGCATACTCTTCGCCCTTGAGGGTATACGCAGATATCTTTACTGGCACGCTCCTGGTCTGTGCCAGCTCAACTGCCCTTTCTGGTGAAAGAACAACAGTCTCGGCAGAAAACCCGAGCGAGAACAGACATAGTACGGCCCCCAATGCCCCTAACCGTGACGACCAGATTGTGTTGTTCATAGGTGAACCCTCCACAAGCTCTTCACGCCTGCACGTTTCCAGATACTAAATGATTCGCCACCGAGGAAAAGAGGTTGTAAATACGAATGTACAACTGAAGCATGAACCGCCGAAAAGTGTTTTGGGTGCCGCAATCGACCGGCATCGGATGGAAGAACCGGATCGATAATCTCCCCGTTACCGGCAGCCATTATCCGCCCTGTATGGGGAGATTCAGTACACCCTATACGTCAAAATACATCCTTTCCTCGAGGAAATTTCAAGTGATCACCCCGAGTACAGCGTAAAGGCGATCACGAGCCAGGAGGGAATGGTAATCAGCGAAACGATAGTGGAAACCACCAGAGATTGAGCGGCATACTCAGGAGATCCGCCAAATCGCCGTGTCTGGATGGTAGAGGTAGCTGCGGCAGGCATGACTGCTACCACCGCTGCAATACGGTAGGCTTCGTTCCCGATTGGGAGCAGAGAGAGTATCCAAATCGAAATCCCGGGCAAGAGAACCAGGCGAATGGCAGTGATAAGGGCTACGGCGCGTTTGTTTCCCAGAAACCGAACCCCGGGTAGTGAGGCACCAATAAGCACGAGGACCGAGGGCACGGCTGCTTTGCCCAAAGACTCTGCGGCTCCCATCAGAGGGGATGGAATGAGCCACGTCAGTCCGAGAAGCACCATGGCAATGGCGCTAAGGAGCGAAATAATTGTTGGGTTCAGGATGTTTTTGGCTATCTGTTTGGGTTTGGTGCCCCCCAGAAGCCCAACTCCGATTGTCCATAATCCCACATGAGATCCCAGGTTGAGCAGGAACAGCTTCGGCAGAAGCTGCTCGCCCCAAACATTGGAGACCAGTACAATCGGAAGAAAACCGAAGTTGTTCATAGCACAGAGGTGCCGAAAGGTCTTCTTGATGTTCACAGGATGCTTTTGCAAAAAAACTGTAACGAGAGGAAAAGACAGGAGCGCACCTCCCAGTATGAGCCCGAATCCGATCAATGGCAAGTGCCAGAGAACGGCAAGACTGTTGGGATCGAGATCCTGTGCAATCGATGAAAAGACAAGGCAGGGGAAGAAAAAATCGATCACCAGAGCCGACCAGCGACCGATATCGTGTTCATCGGTGTAGGCAAGCTTCCGGGCGAATGCACCCAGGGCAATCAGTGCAAAAATCTCGATAACCGAAAAAAGTATAGGTAGAGCCAGTTGTGTGTCGACGGAGTTCAAATGCAAAAGCCCTTCTCCCTGTGATTATGAAACATACGAAAATACCACAACGGAAGAAGGATTTCGTGAAACATGCCCGGACATGGCCGAAATATCGGGAATGAAAAGTGGTAAGATATCGGGCGGGATTTTGACTTATCAAACGGCCGGCAGGACCGATCCCATAAGGAACCGGCCCCGAATTCTCTATTTTACCAGTCGAATGGTACGCGTGAAGATATTATTACCATTCATGCCTTTGACTACATACATCCCGGGATTCACTGGATTGCCAGCCATGTCCACGCCATTCCAGACAACCAGATTATCCTTCGGGGTCAGCCTCTTAACAAGCTGTCCCTCAAGTGAAAACACGGCAACATGCCTGAACGGTGTAGTACTTCGGAGTGTGATTGCATCCCGAAATGGATCCGGATATGCCCGCATTTTCCCTGGAGATGAAATACCGGTGGCATACCGAATTCCAGTGGTTCCAACATTTACCGGTACCCACAACATATCGCCGTCATCAAGCGTTGTATCCGATACCTCATTCGCCGGCATTTCGCCTGTTTTCGCATAATAGTAGAGATCGGCAGGTCCGGCCTGCTCCGAAGCAGTAAGCTGGGCGAAGACAAAGATGGGTATGATCGTAAGCCCAAGCGAGTCCGAAGTGTCGGCAAAGAAGGTATCGACCGGAGCTCCTGCTTCCAGGACAAGATCGATTTCGGCACTGTACGATTCCCACTGCGCGATTTCATCAACAATCAAATTGAAACTCGTATCCGAGGCGGTATCTCTGGTTTGCACCGTATCCCCCTGAAGAGCCTGGAAAACCGATTCATCGGGCGTCATCGGCTCTTTCATCGCCTCGAAACGGCTGAGCGAATCGACCAGGAGCTGAGCAAGGGCAGCCGAATCCTCGATTCCGACAATTTTGGCGATGCGGAAATCCTTCGCGGCATAAAACTGCACCTCATCCACGGCCCATCCCTCCGGTGTGCCGATTGCGAAATGCAGACTGTCCCGTTCAACGCGTTGGGCAACTACTTCGTAGGGAGTAGCATAGAAGTAGAGCGATGCCATTTTGGCTTGAAAGGTTTCCCCCGGAGACACAGAATCCGGATGCTCAATGATCGATATTCTATCGAGACTACATCCCACAGCCAGCAGGGCCAATCCACACATCATGACGCACTTGACACTCCTCATAGAACCCCTCCTCTCAGGTACATTAGGCATAAAGATCCCCCTGGTTAGTGACTCAAAAGACCGCGCCATTCGGCGTGAAATTTGATAAATTCGAAGTATAACGAAGACCATGCTGTTGTATATTTTCTGCCAGGTAGTACATAATTGTTGAGAGACAAAGCAGCAAAGCTTATGCCTATCACCTTTTCAGGAAGAGAATCATGAACAAATCGCATGTACTCGCCACCCTTGCTATCGCCCTGCTTCTGCTATCCGGGTGCGCCGGAAGACGTCCGAAAACGCGTTCCATGTCTCCGGAAGACAGCACCGCAGTGACCGATACTTCCTGGGCACCACAGGAAACTCCCAGGATTGATCCCGTTCACATGCCTCCACCCGAATGGACAGGTCAGACATTTATTCTGCTCCCCAAAAACGAAATGTTTCGCAAATTCGGTTATGAGCTATACGGTACCGCCGATCTCGGCAACGCCCTGGCTCCTGCAGATACCTCTGCCTTTCTCCTCAACGGGCGACTGAGAGCCGATCTGTATGGAGGTGCTGAATTGTTTGTCCGAGCGGTGAGTTCTTTCGGCGATGACTATCTCGTGAGATTCTTCATCCGGGATAGATCACTTGAGGTCTTCGGGAGAACTCGACAGGATGCAATAGAGGGGCTGGTACTCAGGGAGGACCTGCGGAGAGCCAGGAACCGGTGGTCAGGCGATACGATTTACTCCGTGCGGCGCCAAATCGACTTATTCGATTCGTCAAAAGCACGATTCTCCTCCATTCCGGTCTCGCTGTCGGAACCACTGGCGGTCGATTCGATCGCTATCGGCCAGAGCCCCCTGCCACCGAAACCCATATGGGTATTTGTTTCACGAGAAAGCGGAGGAAAAGGCTTTATTCCAGTTCACTTCGGCTGGACAAACGTCATTAAAAGCGAGCAATATGACGCAGACCATCCCTGGAAAGAAGATATTCTGGAGGGAAATCCCCGAGAGCTGTTTGCATGGGATGAGTACTACTGGCAGGCAATTGACCAACACAAAGTCCTTACCGGAATGTCTCCGGATCAAGTACGTCTTTCCTGGGGCCCTCCCGAGAAGAGAAGGCAGAAAGACAAATCCGACGGCACGAGCATCAAACACTGGGAATACGAAAGTGCCACACTGATTTTTGTGAACGACTCGCTTACTGCAGAATGACCTATTCTGCGTAAGTTGTCCCCAGTCCGTTGTCGTTGCAGGCAGATGAAAGGGATCCGGACCTCAGATGTTCGGATTGGGGGCGGCGGGAGGGCACACATCCAATTAGCGGGTACCGATGTCATCCGCATTGGCGCACGAATAAACCACCGGTGTTACTTGCAGGTCCATCCGGTACTGCTTATTCCCGATCGCTGGTGGGCACCGAACCTTCTTTGAGGTGCTCTATTTCTCCCTTTACGCCTTCGATCTTCGCGTCCAGATGTTCTTCTCTGATGCGGAGTTTCTGGAGTTCGGTTCGTTCGTGCCGAATCTCTTTTCCAGTTCGCTGTTCGCGACGCTGATAATCCTCGATGGCTCCTCGAATTTGTTCCTGCGTCTCGTACTGCTCTCCACCCCAGCCCTGACCAAGACGTGCGGATTCAGAGAGGGTTGAGCTGTCAGTGGAGGCTACCTGCATCCCGAGCGTATCCCCGGGCGAGCCCGCTGACATCGGAACCGAATCATCCTGGATTGATTCCGTCATAACGAATGAGTTTTCACTACGTTCAAAATGCTGGGCAGTATCGAGCAGGAAAGAAACCACCATGGCCAGGCTGGGCGTACCCGAATCGCCTGTCGCCACTTCGATCCCTATGGTGTTATCGCCACCACGAAAGAGTTCTCGGATACCCGAAATACTGTCGACTTTCATTGCATTCCGCGCACTGTCGCCGTCGGCGGAAGCAAGGGTGCCGTTGATGAACAACCGGAATGCTCCGCCTACAGCATAATACACAGTCGCACTCCTCGGGTCGCCGTCGAGAAAAAAGTCTTTTCGGGCGTAAACACGAGAGAAATTGGCTCCAGGATGCCAGACGGGCAATGGATCCCCAGCTGGGAAGATGGGTTTTGCTCGAGCCCGGGAACGAGTTGCAGCGACCCAGCCGGTTGCAGCTTCTCCGGGCATCACCCATTTTGATACGCTATCGGCTCTCACCGCCCAGTTTTCCTCTGTGACAATATTTCGGGTCACAAAGAGATCTTCGCCGTACATGTCGGGACTCAGGCGTGCAAGACGGCGCAGGATCTTACCAAACCATGAGGTTTTTTCCGCTGGAGTACCCCGCAGACGGTTCATTGCATCTTCGTAGGCAAATAGAGCCTTGTCCTGGAGTTCGAAAACGATATCTTCCAGCTGGAATTCCAGGTCTTCACGTTCCGCAGTCCCCATTTTGTCGGGCACCTGATAATCTTTTCCCACGATACGGTTCACGACCTTTTCATAATCCTGGCCGACTCTGAATTCTATTTCGGCATACCGTTCCAGACAGTTCCGGGCTTGCTCGCCCATGCCAAGCTTTCGGAGAGCCTGACTGGCATCAAGGAAATACTCGCGGGCGGCATCTTTCAGAGGCAGCGTCGCTTCGATAAGCTGATGACGATACTGAAAGTAGTGTAGCGGCTTGGACTCGAGATCTTCAGGAACCGGAGCATTGTACATTGCCGCAACGGCATCGGTAAGCATAACGCCTGCTTGCGAGTAATTGCGCGCAAGATCCTGACGAGCAAGCTCGACAAACCGTTTCTGGTCCGTGCCCAGCGAGTCGAATCCCCCTGCAAGATCTAAAACCTTTCTATACGGAACGAATGTTTTCTGCAGCAGAGCCGAGGATGCCTGCAGGATTTCCTTTCGTCTCACCGCTTCTTTGATCGGCTCGAGTTTCGGCAGAGCTTGCTTTTTCCATGCTCTCGCGAATGTATCATAAAGATCTCCGATTCTGAAAGCAGCTTCGAACATTTTGGGGCTCTGATATTTCACGACCCGAGTATACGCCTTGACCGCCTGGTTGAGATACTCGCTTTTCTTCTTCTGGCGTTCATTGGTGCTCCCCGGCTCATCGAAAGATATGGACATGCACCGGTGCCGGTATAACTCGGCGATTGCAAATGCTGCTTCGGACGCATGAAAACTGTTGGGCGTGCCGGCCCCGTTGCTCAGTCTCGTGTTGTGCTGCTCAGCCTGAACAAAACCCGAAATTGCCTGAGTGGTGTCGTTATCATCCAGGAATGTCTTGCCCACCATAAAAAGAGCCTGTACCGCCTCGGGCTCGTTTGGAAACCGCCGGACAAAGTTCCGATAGACATTTCGTGCCTTTTCATAGGTACCGCTCTTGAGGTAGAAATCCCCGGCCCGCAGAAGCATTGCCTTGGCATCCTTTTCTTCAGGATACAATGCGGTATAGCGCTCATTGGCTTGCGCCATCAGCTCAACCTTACCCATCTTTTCGTAGCAGAAACTCAGATTGAACAGGCCGTCTTTTGCTTTTTCCGAATCAGGATACCGGGAAACCAGCGTCTCGTAAGCTTCGGCAGCTTTGCCGAATTTCTCGATGCGCTGGTAATCTCCCGCTGCATTGAAAAGGGCATCCGGGGCCAGCTTCGATTCCGGATAATTCTCTACAAGCCGATAATAGCTCTTGCAGGCCTCTTCCCATTTTTCCATTTTTTCGAAAGATTCTGCAGCGTTGAACAAAACCACATCGCCGTATTCGCTACCGGGAAAGCGGTCTTCGATAGAGGTAAGTGCCTCGGATGCTTTTGCGAAATCACCAGTCTCCAGATATTTTTTCGCATGAAGAAATTCCGATTGCAGCAACAGTTTTTTCGCATCTTCCCGACGAAGATACTCCTGACTTCCCTCCGCGACTTCGGCAAACGCTTTGGATGCCGCCGGCCAGCTATCCTGACCGAAGTGACACTGTCCCTGCATAAAAAGTGCCTGGTAATAGTCTTCCGAAACAGGACCTCTCTTTACTATCCTTGAATAGACATCCACGGCGCTGCTGTACATTTTTCTGTTGAAATAGACAGCACCCATCGTGAGCATCACCTCGCCAAACGATGCGCCATCGGGAAATGCATCCGCATAGTTTTTGACGGCTTCGGTCAGTTTCACCGCCGCAGGACCCAGAGTTCCTTCTTTCACGGCAGAATCGGGCGGCAGTGTACGTTGCACAATCGAGATGGCATTCAACGCCGCTTGTTCGCGTCGTTCCCTGCCTGCCGTTTCCAATCGGCTAAATCTGACAAATTCTTCATACGAGGCACGAGTTGCATCGAGTTTCTGGTTCAGAATGACAGCCAGATTCCATCGCGCATCGACTGTACGCGTATCTTCCGGATAGGTCTCTACTACCCGGTTATAGTTCTTTGCCGCCCGTCGGAACTCTTCGCGGCTCCCACTCAGTTCAGCTCGTCGGTACATCAGGTCGGCAACAAACAACCCGTTGGCAATCACCATCGAATCAGTGTGTGATTGAATCTCCAGCTCTTTGCGAACCATTGTTTTCGCCCATTCGCTCCCCCGTGCATACCTCGCGAAAAACGCTTCACGCTCCTCCAAGGCAATCAATTTCATGCCCTGCAAATCATACATCTTTATCAGTTTCGCAGAAGCATCGGGCGCAATGCTGCTCATTGGATACTCCGCC
>JBEPYC010000139.1:0-9420 GCA_041641555.1 Chitinivibrionales bacterium
AGTGCCGCTAAGCCCGTGCCGCCCTCCTATATTTTCCACCATGACGTTAAGCATGCCGGCGGTACGAAATGGCGGCCATACCTGTGCTGATCCCTGTCGAAGTAAGAACCGGAATGCGAAAGCCCCAAAAAGCCCACAAGCATGGCGGGTTGGGGGCTGGATCTAATCGAAGCATTCTTTGGGGCTGGGTGTAAGACGGTCCCCTGAACCTGGCCCAAGTGGGTTGCCTGACCCGTACTTGGGAAAATCTTATTTGTCGGTTACAAAAACATCAGTAAACTCAGGGCCATCACTCCCATTCCCGCCACCAGTCCCCATACCGACAAATGGTGTTCGCCATATTCCTGGGCCGCGGGAAGGAGTTCATCGATGGAGATGAATACCATAATCCCGGCTACCATGCCAAACAAGATGCCGAAAAGCGCATCGCCGAAAAATCGGGCAAAGAGAACGAAACCAACGATTGCTCCCACCGGTTCGGCAAGCCCTGAGGCAAACGAGTAGAAAAAGGCTTTCCCGCGCTTGCCGGTGGCGTAGAATATCGGTACCGACACCGCTATGCCTTCGGGGATGTTATGTATAGCGATCGCCACGGCGATTGGAATTCCCAGGGTAGGGTCTTTCAAAGCCGCAGTGAATGTTGCCAGGCCTTCGGGGAAGTTGTGTATCGCAATGGCAAGTGCGGTGAGAACACCGGTGCGAAGGAGCTTGGCAGGATGGGCCTCGCCTTTACCCCGCATCTCTTCGACTTTACGTATCTCATGCGGGTTTTCCGCTTTCGGGATAAGCTTATCGATAATCCCGATAAGTGCAATACCCCCGAAAAAAGCCCCAATTGCCGCCCAGGAGCCCACAGGATCGCCGTACCGGGCAACCATGGATTCACGCGCTTTGGCCAGGATCTCGACAAATGAGACATAGATCATGACTCCGGCCGAAAAACCCAGCGCAATTGCCAAAAACTTTGTATTTGTCTTTTTTGCCAGAAATCCCATTGCCGAGCCTATGCCTGTAGCCAGACCGGCAAAAAGGGTGAGAAAAAATGCAGGAAGAATATTGGCGGTATCCATATCGAACTGCCTTTCTATATGTGCGGAGAGAAGGACCAGTGAATAGTGAAAATACACGGAGCAGAAAAAAAGTGGGGAATCCTTGATCTGAATCAAGGAAACAATCTGGATTCGGGGCGATATTTATACCAGAGGCAGGCGAGATGAACACGATACTTACAAACCTTTCAGGGAGTTGAGATACGATGAAACGAAACATAATCACAATCGATCAGGAAAAATGCACCGGATGTGGGCTGTGTATCCCGAATTGCCCTGAAGGTGCTATTCAAATAATTGATGGTAAAGCACGTCTGGTAAGTGACCTTATGTGTGATGGGCTGGGAGCATGCCTTGGCCACTGTCCGGAAGAGGCTATCACGATCGAGGAGCGGGAAGCCGAGCCCTACGATGAGAAGAAAGTCATGGCCAATATCGTGAAAGCCGGAGACAACACAATCCGTGCCCATCTCAAGCACCTCAACGATCATAACGAAACCGAATACTACCGTCAGGCAATCGAGTACCTCAACGAGCAGGGAATACCAGTGCCCGAAGAAAAGGAGAACGATGTGAACAGTGGACACTTTTCGGGTTGTCCCGGATCCAGACAGATGACGTTTGATGAAAAACCGAGTGCAGCTGCACCCGAGGCGGGTACACGTCAGTCGCAGTTGGGTCACTGGCCGGTACAGATGCATCTGATCTCGCCACGGGCAACCCAGTACCAGGGAGCCGATGTGCTCTTATCCGCCGATTGTGTGGCGTATGCGATGGGGGATTTCCATAAAGACTACCTCAAAGGTAAAGCTCTTGCCATTGCCTGTCCGAAACTCGATGAAGGACAGGAAATTTACGAAGAAAAAATTCGGGCGCTGATCGATGAGGCGAAGATTAACACGCTGACGGTTATGATCATGCAGGTACCCTGCTGCGGAGGGCTTTTGCGGATGGCCCAGCGAGCGGCTGCCTCGGCTGGCCGAAAAGTGCCGGTGAAAGCATTGGTGGTCAGTGTGCAGGGTGAAGTTATCCAGGAAGAATGGGTATAGGTGGATTGTTGGAATGGTGTTTGCTTAAATGGACGGCAACATTGAAGAAGAAGGAGGAGAAGTATGGCAGGAAAGAGAAAGGGGACCGATCCGAATGTCGTGGGAAAGACGTTCACGTACAAGGAGCTGGTAAATTACCAGGAGGGGTCGGTCGTGAGCAGGACAATCCTTGACAAAGACCCCGGAACGGTGACCGTGTTTGCGTTTGATAAGGGGCAGAACCTCAGCGAGCATACCGCCCCATACGATGCTCTGGTCGAGGTCGTCGAAGGAACCGGGATGGTGACAATCGAAGGAAAGAATTTCGAACTTCTGGAGGGACAGCAGATTATTATGCCTGCCAATGTCCCTCATGCAGTCTCGGCCACTGAAAAGTTCAAAATGGTGCTTGTGATGATTCGAGCGTAGGGGAATCCCGCGACCGAATCTCGAATGCACCGAAACGGTAATCTCAATTTTATGACATTCGTCGTACTATCTAATCAGATGGGAGCAGTTGATGAGTAACATGTTTTGTTATCAGTGTGAGCAGGCGGCAAAGGGAACTGGATGCGACACCGTAGGCGTTTGCGGTAAGAAACCCGAGACTTCGGCCCTTCAGGACATAATCGTCCACCAGTGTAAGGGGCTTGGCTACCTGACACATGAACTGCGAAAACTCGGTAAAAAAGACGAGAGCATCGATCGGTTTGTTGTCGATGCCCTTTTTACCACGGTCACCAACGTCAGTTTCGATGATGCGCGGCTTGTTGCGGTTATTCGCAAAGGTGAAGAGTTGAAAAAGTCGATCCTCGATACCTATACCAAAGCCGCGACCGAAGCCGGCCAAGGCGTGGAACCTTCCCACCTTCCTGCTCCAGTTGGTTTTGTTCCAGCCGCGACCGACGAAGAGCTTGCTTCGCAGGGCGCGGACGTGGGCATTCTGAAGACGAGTGCCAACGAAGATATCCGCTCTCTTCAACACCTTCTGACATTCGGGATCAAAGGAATGGCGGCCTATGCTCACCATGCATATCGTCTGGGCAAATCCGATGACACCGTGTATGCCTTTTTCCACGAATCCCTGGCTGCTCTGACCAAGAGCGATCCTTCGGTGGATGAGCTTGTGGGGTTGAACATGAAGTGCGGTGAGCTTAACATTCGCACTATGGAGCTTCTGGACCAGGGCCATACCGAGCATTACGGAAACCCTGAACCCGCAACCGTACAGGTTGGACTCAGGAAAGGCCCGGCTATCGTTGTCACCGGACACGACATGCTCGATCTCGAAGAGCTTCTGAAGCAGACCGAAGGTACCGGGGTGAAGGTCTATACTCACGGTGAGATGCTTCCTGCGCATGGGTACCCGGGCCTTAGAAAGTACGAGCACCTTGCCGGGCATTTCGGGTCGGCGTGGCAGAATCAGCAGAAGGAATTCGATGGTGTTCCCGCGGTCTATCTCTTCACGACCAACTGTATTCAGCGGCCACGACCGAGCTATGCCGATCAGGTTTTTACAACCGGTCTGGTGAGCTGGCCTGAAGTCACTCATGTGAAAAACGGCGATTTCGGACCCGTTATCAAGAAGGCCCAGGAGCTTGGCGGTCCTTCGGAAGATCAACTGACCGGCAAGCAAATGACCACGGGTTTCGCCCATAACGCAGTGCTCGGGGTAGCCGATAAGGTTGTAGATGCGGTCAAGGGTGGCGCAATCAAGCATTTCTTCCTGGTTGGTGGCTGCGACGGCGCCAAGCCTGGACGGAACTATTACACGGAATTTGTGGAGAAAGCCCCCGAAGACACGGTTGTTATGACACTTGCCTGCGGTAAGTTCCGGTTCAACGATATGGAGCTGGGAACTATCGGCGGTATTCCACGGCTTCTGGATGTGGGGCAGTGTAACGATGCCTACTCGGCGGTCAGAATTGCCCAGGCGCTGGCCGGCGCGTTTGAGTGTAGTGTCAATGAGCTTCCTCTGTCGCTGGTCCTTTCCTGGTACGAGCAGAAGGCTGTGGTGATCCTGCTGTCGCTTCTGAGCCTGGGGATCAAGGGCATCCGGATCGGTCCGTCATTGCCTGCCTTTATCAGCCCGAATATTCTCAACTTTCTGGTCGAGAATTTCGATATCAAGCCGATCTCAACGGCCGATGAAGACCTTCAGGCGATTATGGCTGCCTGATTCCCGCCTTACGTGCCTCTCGATGATGGGCCCGGAGTATACTCCGGGCCCTCTTCTTTTTGCGCTTGCATCCGATGGCTGCTTTTGAGTATAGTAGAGAAAGGAGCTTTCGCGAGACCCCCTTTTTTTCGGTGTGAACCCCTGAACAGGTGTCCTGGAGGAAGTGTGATGCGTAAGGTTTTGATGGTAGCGGTACTGCTGTTTGGTTCGATGATACCACGCTGTGCGGTTCTTCTGGAAGTAGAGCCCCTGATCGGCGAGTCGCGTTCCCAGAAGAGCAACAAAGTCTATGTCTGTCACAAAGGAAAGAAAACTCTGCATATCAGCAGGTCGGCACTGCAGGCCCACCTGAATCATGGTGACTACGAGGGGCCCTGCCGGTAAGTAGAATCGTTGGCCGCACAAAAGTTTTCGACCCTGCAGGTAATGTGCTCCATTTCCAAACTCTGGTTCATGGTTTGCTGATAGTAGAATCATGAATGCAGCGGAAAACGGGAAGAAAAAGCTAATCATAGCTATCGCGGCCCTTTCGGCGGCGGGAGCGATTGGTGTCGATCTTTTCGTTCGCCAGGGCTATACCGAATGGCCGTTATACCTGGCTCCCGTCTTTTTCGCCGGGTTTCTTCGTGAGAACTTCTGGATTATTGCCGCGGCGGTCATTGCCTCCACTCTTGCGCTAATCGGCTATGTCTATCCCGGCTCCGAGGATATCGATTCGGCTATCGTTATATTCCATCGCGCATTTGCCGTGTTTCACATCTGGTTTCTTACCTTCATTCTGTTTGCCAAAAACCGAGCAATCGGGTACCTTCGTACAGCGGTAGCTCAGCAGAAGGAAGCCAGGCACAAGCTTAAAGACAGCGAGTCGGATCTCAGAGCGCTTACAGCAAGTCTGGAAGACCGGGTTACCCGGCGCACACAGCAGGTGCACGCCTTATCAAAGGCCCTGACCGTTGCCGAGCAACGCGAACGCCTTCATTTTTCTCAGGTCCTCCACGATGACCTTCAGCAGATACTGTTCAGTGCAAAAATGCGCCTGGATGTCATCGAAGAGAGCATCTCACCCGAAGGTAAGCAGGATTTGGATGAGCTTTCGGGAGTAGGCCAACTCATTGACAAGGCAACAGATACCGCACGCTCGCTTGCCCTCGAGCTCAATCCTCCCATCCTCAAGAACGAGGGATTCGACGCTTCGTTGCAGTGGCTGACTCGGCACATGGCTCAGCGCTATGGCCTCAGTATTGAAACTCGCATTTCTCCGGAGGTGACCGATGTGGGGGAAGTCGACCGCATTCTGATCATTCAACTGGTGCGTGAGTTGTTGTTCAATGTCGTGCGACATGCAAAGACAAAAGATGTATCAATCGAAGCAGAGAAAAACGGAAAAAAGCTTCGGATTGTCGTGAAGGACAGGGGGGTCGGGTTTGATGCCGACGCCGTACGTGATCGGCAGGGCAGCAGTAAGGGCATGGGAATTTTCTCCATTGAAGAGCGGCTGCGGTTGTTTGGCGGTAACCTGGAAATCGAGTCGGAGAGAAGCAGAGGCACCACAGCAACGATATTGCTTCCTGTTAATCTGTAGCCTGAGGGTGGGGAACCAAAAAATGAAACGCATAGCGGTTGTGGAAGATCACTCGGACGTGCAGTTCATGTACAGGATTCTGTTCAGGAAGTCTCCTGATATCGAGATAGAGGCAATATTCGATACTGCCGAAGAGGCATTGGAATCGATTCCCAGGCTGCAGCCGGATCTGATCGTCGTGGATATTTCACTGCCGGGTATGAGCGGGATTGAGCTTACCCGGATTCTCCGCAAGAATTATCCCGATCTGAAAATCCTGATTGCAACCGGACATGACCCCGAGGCCTACTATACCGAAGCCATGGATGCCGGAGCCAATGGGTTCATTCAGAAGGGAAATGGAAAGGAAATCAGGCACCAGGTGGAGAGCCTGGTGGCATAGGTCTATACGGCAAAAGCCTTTACCCTAATGAAACAACAAAGGCTGCATTTCATTGGCAGGCCTTTGTTGTTTTCTATGTTCCTCTGGAGAAAAGACTGGTTAGTGTGCTCCAACCGGTTCTTTTTCATGCTCCTGGGCATTACGCTCATCGGTTTCGTTGAGAATCCGTTCTACCTGCCCATTTTCCAGCGTTTCGTGCTCCAGCAGCTCTTCGACCATCTTCTCCAGTGCACTCCGATGGTTTTCGAGAACTTCGAGCGCTTTTTCTTCCATGGCATTTATGATCTCACGGATCTCTTCATCGATTATCCGACCAGTCTGTTCACTGTAGTTTTTCTGTGACGCCATCTCGCGGCCGAGAAACACCTGTTCATCGCCCTGGGTGAAGGTGGCCGGTCCCAGTCGGTTGCTCATTCCCCAGCGGGTGACCATCTGGCGAGCCATTTTCGTTGCGGTCTCCAGGTCATGAGCACCGCCATTGGTGAAATCTTCGAGGGCGATTTTCTCCGCGGCTCTTCCTCCCAGTGAAACTGCAATTCGGTTGAGAAGATATTCCCGACTATAATTATGACGATCGAGCTCGGGCATCTGCTGCGTGGCACCCAGAGCCCGTCCCCGGGGTATTATCGTGACCTTTGAGAGCGGGTCAGTTTTGGGGAGAAGCTTGGCTACGAGTGCATGACCGGATTCGTGGTAGGCGATAACTCTCTTCTCGTCTTCTTCGATTTTCATATCCCGTTTCTGCCCGAGCATAATCTTGTCGGCCGATTCATCGAACTCTTCTTTACCTACTTCCTGTTTTTCTTTGCGTCCTGCCAGCAGCGAGGCTTCGTTGACAAGGTTCCGAAGATCCGCTCCGGTGAAACCGACCGTACGTGCGGAAATTGTATCCAGATCCGCGTCGTCGGCAAGCGGTACATGGCGGGTGTGTATGTCGAGAATTTGTCGACGGGCTTTCCGTTCAGGCAGATTCAACACGATCTGTCTGTCGAAACGACCTGGTCGTTTCAGGGCAGGGTCGAGGATGTCCGGTCGGTTGGTCGCGGCCATCACCACCACCGATTCCTGTGGCTCAAATCCGTCCATTTCCGAGAGAATCTGATTCAGTGTTTGTTCGCGCTCATCGTGTCCTCCGCCAAGCCCGGCTCCACGGGAGCGCCCGATCGAGTCAAGTTCATCGATGAAGATAATGGCAGGTTGTTCCTTTTTCGCATTGCTGAACATGTCCCGGACACGTGATGCACCCACACCGACAAACATCTCGATAAACTCGGAGCCACTGATGCTGTAAAACGGCACACCTGCTTCACCGGCCACGGCCCGTGCAAGAAGGGTCTTTCCCGTTCCCGGGGCCCCCATAAGCAGGACGCCTTTGGGGATTTCTGCGCCCAGGGAGATGAACCGGTTCGGATTTTTCAGGTATTCGACTATTTCCTCGAGGTCTTTTTTGGCATTGGACAAGCCGGCGACATCGTTGAAGGCGACTTTTGTCTGGTCGGTCTTCTGGTATTTTTTGGCGCGAGACTTACCAACGTTAAACAAACCGCCGGCACCGGGCATGCCGCCACCGCCTCCTCCTCCGCCGCCCATTTTCTTGTTCATCTGCCGTCGGGCATAGCCCGCCCAGAGCATGATCAGAATCCAGGGCGCAAGAAGGATGAGTGCCCACCACCACCACTGGTTGTCGGTGGTACGAGCTCGAACGGTCACATCGTTTGCTTCCATCAGCTCGATAAGCCCTTCGTTGTCGTATCCGGGACTTACCGTGGTAAAAGCTTCATAGCTGACCGTGTCGTCGCTTCGTTCAGCAGGTTGCGTGTAAGTTTCTGCGAACTGACCTCGAATCCGTTTCCCTTCGATAACGACTGCTTCCACGTTTCCCTGTCGCACCTGCTCCTTGAACTGGGTGTATGCTAAATCCACTCTGTCGGCAGCATTGAACGTGGTGAAGAGGTAGTAAGTAACTGCCGCTGCAATGATAATCCAGATCCACGTTCGAGCGCCACCGCCGCTTGTTTTTGGTGGCTGCTGAGGTGCACCTTTTCCCATTTTTCGAGAATCATTGTCCTGGTTGTTCATACGAATCTCCATTCGCGGTTTTCGGGCTTTCTGTGAACCCGTGATAGTGCTGTACACAGTTGCCCCGCGGCTCGTATCATACGACAGTTTGAGACTAAACGCAGTTGGGCAAAAAGAACATGTAAGAATAAACGGCAGAAAAGCTGTTCGCTTGTTCCGCCGCTTGTACAACGCAACGATTATACCAAAAGGTGTTTGCGCAAGCCTGAGCCCTTCTGATCCCGGGGCTTGTCAGAGATTCCCGGAATCGGGAAAGGATCCCGAGAAGCTATGTAGAAACCTTTGCGGCTTCGCGAACCATCTGCGATGCATATCCCCATTCGTTGTCATACCAGCTCATTACTTTGGCCAGTGTCCCATCCACCACCCGAGTCATGGTCAGGTCGACAATCGAAGCGCGCGAATCGCCCACAATATCCGAAGAGACGATGTTTTCATCGGATGTCCCTACAACTCCCTCATACCGAGGTGTCTGACTCTCTTCATTGAATATTGTATTTATTTCATCGATCGATGTCGGGTTGCGGGTAACAAAAACAATATCCGATATCGAGCCGACTGGAATAGGGCCACGAATCGCGACGCCATCGAACTTATTGGTGAACTCTTTGAGCACATTGGTCGTTGCCTTCGCGGCTCCGGTCGAGGTCGGAACAAAATTAGTGGCGCCTGCACGTCCACGCCGCACCTTTTTACTCGGACCATCGACAATGTTCTGCGATGTAGTGTAAGCGTGGACTGTTGTCATGATTGCCCGCTCTACGCCAATCCTTCGGCTCATAATCTCCACGACCGGGGCGATACAGTTGGTCGTGCAGCTTGCGGTGGAAAACATCAGGTCATTACTCTCGGCGTGGTTTACCCCCGGTACCACCGTTTTGACACCGTCGCCTTTTGTCGGTGCCGAAAGAATTACCTTTCTGGCGCCTGCATAAAGATGCTTTTCCAGACCCTCTTTGTTGGTGAATATGCCCGTACACTCCAGCACGACATCTATGTTCATCGGTCCCCACGGAAGTTCCGCGGGATCTTTCATATTGAGCATCCGGATCTCCGCCCCGTCGATCACCAGAGCTTCACTGTGAGCTTCGATTTTCCGTGGAAACCTTCCGTATACAGAA
>JBEPYC010000140.1:0-9386 GCA_041641555.1 Chitinivibrionales bacterium
CTGCCATTGCTTGCCTTTCGCCCAGTCCCATCTGCGAGTCGCCCCCGATGGTTGCATAATGCATTCCAGAACAACAAACGAATTTATGGAAACATACTGCGTGAGAAATTCCCGCAATATCTGTCCAAACAGATGCAGATCATCGATATCACTGTAGGCGGTTTCATTTACGTGAATTCGGAAAACGATACCACGGATGATCGAACCCTCTATCGTTTTGTGTGTGGGTGACGATTCCGCATGAGTGATGGCCTCGATTCTTCTGTTTTTCCCTTCTTCCCCGGACCAGTTGTAGACCCGAAGCAGCGCTTTGAGGGAATCGGCAGAGGCCAATGAAGTGTAGTTCGCTCCGAGATGAGAAAGAAACATCCACGGATACTCGGTATCGGGAGGCGGCTCAAGAGGTAATGTCGGTCGTGTAATGTTAGCCGCCATAGCGAAATCCGGAAACTCCGGACCAGGGCGATTGATGCCTCCTTCGCGTACTTCCTCTCTGGGTAGAAGACCGTTGGAACACCAGGCCTGTACCGACAGATTCTCTTCGCGAATCTCTCCGTCCCGAAGCTGGTTCCCCCCAAGCGAAAGGAACGCTTTGCGCCGCCGGTCGGGACCTGTTCGATACTGCACTGAGTATGTTTTGCGATCTTTTGCCCCGACATTCTTGAAGGTGTGAAACGGCTCGTAAACCGATCGTTGTCCCGTAACCCGGTCAATCCCCTCAACATTAATGATACTGTGAACCCGACAAGAGCTTGGTTGGGACGAATCGGCGACAATCGGGTACTCTCTTTTCAGTCCGGTACACACCACCGGTTCAGTGTCCCGTTTGAAAATATTCACTGCAGGTGAGCAATACAGCCGGAAAACATCAGTCTGAAATGGCATGTTCGTCGGCATCTCCCGATCGAAAAGCACCGAAAAAACCAGCTCGCGGGGAGCGTCATCCATTTGTGGCAGCTGTTCGAACCCAGCCAGGTCAACAAAAAGAAACTTCTCAGGGAACACGAAGTATTCCCGAAGCAACGAGAACCCCCAGAATCCTCTTCCATCCCGCGGAAGGAGGGCTTCGTCCTGACTCAGTCCCCCCGGCGCAATGGCTTCAGACGGATTCAATTCTTTTTTAACCGAGGCATTCTCAGTCGAAAGACTACACGAGACCGCCCGGGACGTCATGAACTCGTGAAGCATGAGTGCCGTTGGCAGCTCGGCGTGAAAATACAGACGCAGCGGTGAAAGCGAAAGTCTGGACCATTTGATTCCGGGATCGACATCGAAATGAAGCGACAGTGACGTGCGGTTTTTCTTGTCTGTTTTCTTTTCTATGGTACGAAGGGATATTGGATGAACCCGCACCTTATTGGTGGTCGAGAACCGGCACACCGCAGCGTCGGGACCAACTGCAGACGTGAGGAGCTCAACACCCTCATCTATTGTGCGACTCTCCTGGAGAAAACCTCGGCGAGGGCGAAATTCGACAATAGAAAGCGATGGTATTTCCTGCAGAAGACTCGGCCACATCCTGTCCACCAGTCCTTCGGAAAGCTCAGGAAGGGAATCATCGATCTTTTCCCGAATGCGAGCAGCCATAAATGCAAAGCCCTCGAACAGACGCTCGACGTATGGATCGCGGTCTCCCACTGCATCTATGTTCAAAAAACGGGCACGGTCGGGATGCGCCTTTGCAAACTCCCGCCCCGAGTCATACAGGTAGCGGAGTTCTTCTTCGTAGTATCTGTCTATCATAGGTACGACCTTCCCTTGTCTGTCAATCTGATTTGCGCCATGGGGAAATCGATGAATTTCCCATACTTGTGAACACCGTTTGAAACCTCACCATACCACCTTCCCTGAGTTCTGCAGTAAGAAGAAACTCGAGGGTAAAAGAGGTCTTTTCGGTCTCCCGTTTCACCACACGCACATTCTTGAGCCGAGGCTCATGTTTTTCCACTGTCTTTTTTATCGCCATCCGAAGTTCATCGACACCATCGGGCATTTTCCGGTGCATTTCCGAAATGTCGGGAAGTCCGTAGTCTTCCAGATGAGCAATACTTCCCTGCCGGGTATTGAACATGCGATTGAGATGATCCATGACCGATCGGACTCGCCGGGCGTTTTGCGGGACAGCTTCCACGGGAGTACCATCCTGAAAAAAACCTGTGAGACTCTCAAATAGACCCTGATGCATTCGATTCACTATCCCTGAAGATGTACAGCGTTTCATGGCGCGTTGATCTTTGCAGATGTCGCCGGTTACCCGGGAAGTGATTAACGCCACCACGTAAAGACAGCAGAACTAACGAAGATGATAATATATATACGAGTCTTCACAACGGACAAAAAAGAGGGGGTGTACGAAGCGTCAGGGATGGAGAGTAATTCGGCGAACCAGGTCTGAACCGCCGTTTGAAATCACGATGAGATAAATACCAGGAGCGGAAAACGAGGCAGTAGAGAAAAAACGCTTGGAATGAGCGGTGGCAAGTAGTTTTCCCCGGCAATCGTAGAGGGCTATGCGAGAAGCTCTTCGGCCGTGACCGGCATCGACCAGAAGATTTCCGTTTCGGTAGACGATTTTCGCAGAGATCATATCCGGCGGTTGCTGTCGGTTTTCAACGTAAGATCCAGAACCGGCAACAATACTGAACACCCCTTCGCTGACAGCTGAGCCGGGAGCATTTTTGTCATAGTTTCTCACGCGAATCTTGCCCTGCTCTGTAATTGTCGAGACGATCGTATCATGCTCGAAATCGTAGAGAGAGTCCGATATGACCCATTGGTAGTTTCCCCAGGAGCCCGTGTCAGCCGGCGTAATCGCCCCTTCATCGTTGAGAAGCACCCATTTTCGTCCGCTCCAGGGGGACATCTCGATAGCCACACCCTGAAGCCCCGGCACATGATTACGCCATTTCACCCGGAGCGTATCACCAACGGTGTAGGTTTCGCCATCACGGGGAGCACTCACCGAAAGTCCCTCGTAGATACTGAGGCGAGCGGTATCGATAAGCGATGGTCTCGAGAGAGCTTCTGCAGTCACGAAAAAACTGCCGGTATCCCCGGCGCTTACGAAATGTCCCTCGGAAGAAATCGTTCCACCACCACTCACTTCCCACTGCACATCCAATGGACTGTAGTCTCCAAATTGGTCCATTCCACGGGCAAGAAACTGCAAGGAATCCCCTTGGCGTAAAACCCCGCGGGCAGGAGAGACCACCACTGAGTGTAACTCCGAAGGGCCGGCTATTCGGAGTCCGACAACATAGGTCTGAGGCATCAGACCAAGACCCTCGATGGTAACCGTCGCACTGTAGAGGCCGGATAGCAGGTCACTGGGGTCGACCTTATTGGTGATTTTCCAGCTGCAGGAGGGGCCCGTTGCAGAGACGGTCAGCCACGGCGCGCTGCTGAATACTTTCAGAGAATCGATTGCCGAAGAATCACAGGTTACCCGAACGGCCCCGACGGTATTGCCGGTCGCGTTTTCGTCAAGAGAGAAATCAAGGTACGGTGGGTTTATCGAGAGCGGTGAGCCAGGAGCCAGCCATGCATAGGCATAACAATCGAACGTATCCGGTGTGCTGGTCACCTGGACCCATGAATCCACCGAGTTAAAATCCTCATCGAATCGGCCAAGATAGATATCGTGCAGTTTCTCCGGGTTGTTATGAGGACCGGCAACGGTCAGAAATCGCACATCGCTGCTCCATTTCGGAATCCAGGCCCCTTGCCCATCCAGCCCCGGTGCCTCATCGATCGTAATCGCACGCGAATTCTCCCCGCCATCGTCGTACATGAGAATCTTGCGGTGCCCTCCCATGAGATGGAAAAAGCGGTAGCTGTTGTCCGGCGCTATCATTGAGTTACAACCACTTCCGTATGCTTCGAAATCTCCATTCGGGAGAGTTACCACTCCCGCCTGGGGCCAGGGGAACTCTCCTCCGCCACGTGTTCCGTCTGCAGAGACTCGGAATCTGATAGAGACCTTACTTTTGTTCCACACCAGCTCGCCTTCATCGGGTGCGTTGATCAAATAACGTCTCACCACGGTTCCATAGGGTACATCACTGGCATATACCCACTGCTGACCTGTCGAGGGATCTTCCCAGACAGATAGAGCAAATCCTTTGAGTAACTCTTGCTTATTCTCTCCGCTCCAGTCTACGATGTATACGGTAGTATCCGGCCAATCGTTGTATATCACTCTGGCGCCATCCGGAGTAATCCAGGGGTTAGCGCAGCTCACAGGACCTGAGACTATTTCGCGGGGGAAGCCCTCCCGGGTGTCGTAACCCATAAGCGCATAACTCGACGAATAAACATCACTTTCGTAGGTCGAAGTCACTCCTTTGGCCCAGACTATTTTCGTGCGCGCCTGAGTAAGATCCTCGATTCGGGATGCAAGATCGGCGGAAATAAGAGCCGGAAAAAGCAGAAGTAGAAATGCTGTAACAGCCGCGAAGTACACCAACGAAGTCCTCTCATGCTGGGCCACGACCATAAAGCGCTGGATTTAACTGACGTTTTATGGTTCGGGATCGTACTATAAAGAGGAAATATAGTTCTCAAACTAAGTTGCGGACCATGATCAACTGGTCAAAACAGCATATTTTTCTGAATGAGTGCTCGACTTTGTTCTGGTGACTCGAACATGATTGATGCGAAACGACTCTCCAGGCCTTACTGCCGTAGCATTATTGCTTGCTGATGGGACAATTACCGGGGGATCGTTACCGACCAATTCTTACTAACGGTTACCAGCCGCCTCTTTTAATCCGAATCACTCACGTGTACCACTCCTTCCGCAGACTGTGACGGTGATGCCACGTTCCGCGTTTTTTATTATTGCCTGTGTTGCCGGTGCGTTTTCGGTCTTTGCCGAACGTATCGATACCACCTTTGCCGCCGACGGCGGTCCCGGACCGTATCGCCTGGGCACCAGGTATATCGACAGTGCCACTATCAGGGTACGAGTGCACCCAGACACAACGGTTACCTCTATCCCGTATACATTCCTCTCACAGCTCAATGCCCTGCTTTTTTCCGAACCGATCGACAGTGGACTGGCGATCTCGGTTTCTTACGCAAGCTCTTACCAGGGCGTTCCCAAAGTTCATTATCTGTACGAGAAACGATTCGGATCTCTTTCCGACACATCCTCACGCGTTTTCGATTCCCTTCTGATACCCCCACGCACATTGACCTCCTCGGAGGAACTCACCGTCTCCGGATACAAAAGCATTGGTGTCTCGGTGGGAAACCTGGGACAAACAAATCTCGAACAGGCCATGGATGTATCGGTTTTCGGAAAAATAAGCGACCAGACCCAGCTCAAGGCGCATCTTTCCGACCAGGGGTCATCGCTTGACGGTGCCACACGAGAAATCAGCGAAATCGACATGGTCTTTTTGACCCTGGATAATCCCAAATACAGTGTTACCGTTGGAGATCAGTTTCTTACCTGGCCCCGGGGCGGAATACTCTTTGGCGAGAAGAAGGTCCAGGGTGTTTCGGCAACAGTTCGCCCGTATCGGACTTCCGGGACTCTTTTCGGTGCTCTTTCGGGGGGTGCATTCGCTGCGGAGACCTTTCGCGGACAAACCGGACTTCAGGGCCCTTATTTTCTAAATGGCAACGAAGAAGCCGAGCTCATCACACCGATAGGTGGGACTGTCGATGTCTTTCTCAACGGCCAGAAGCTGACTGAAGGGCGCATGGAGGATTATACGGTTGATTATGATTTCGGGTCGATCACTTTCACTCCCCGTAACCTCATCAAAGAAGACGACATTATCCGGGTGGAATACGAGTACAAGGTGTTTGATTATCAGCGACTCGTTGCAGGGACGGGAATCGGTGCGGCCAACGCGGATTCCAGCCTTCGTGTTCATGGGGCTCTGTGGATAGAAACCGACAACAAGAACCATCCTTTAGATTTGGAGCTTACTCGCGCCGACCGCGACAGCCTGGCCGCCAGCGGTGATAAGACGTATACCAAAACAATGTTTGCCTACCCGGTGGACTATCGAGATGCCGTCAGTGTTGCCGTATACACCGGCATTTATGTAAAGGCGGTGGACTCGCTGGGAAGGCAGTACTTCCGATGGACCAGGACGTTTCGAACGGATTCCACTTTGTACCGGGTCCCATTCCGAAAAGCCCCTTCCGGCGCAGGAGAGTATGATTCCACCACCTATTGCCCTCCCGCTATGAACGGCCCGTGTTATCCGGTTTACACCTATGTCGGGTCCGGGGGGGACTTCTCGGCACGTGCAAAGCTTCCATCTCCGCAACGAAAAACCGCCGGCGAGATAATTGCCACGGCTCATCCGGTGCCCTGGCTCTCTGCGCGAGTGGATATTGCGGGACAGGAACGGGATCAGAACCTGTTTTCGGACCGTAACGATAATGACAACACCGGTCTCGCAACGCAATCCTCGTTAACTGTGGGCAATCGTACTACGCTGAAATCAGGGGCCTGGGTCGATCTAAGCCATGAGTACATTTCATCGCAGTTCGACCACAGTGTTCTCAGTGCCGCGCAGCGAGAAGTGGACTGGAACGACACATCTATCGTAACCGGCGGCAAAGACCGCCAGTCCTGGAAGACTTCGGCAGGAATCTCTTTTGGCTCCTCTTTTTCCAGCGAGATTTCCTATGGGCAGCTATGGCAGAACCGTATGCTCGATACCGATCGTTTTTCACTCACCGCACAAAGCAGACCCTTTGCAAAGCTCAGTGCCACCTACCATGGAAACTATTATCGACATCAGTCTTCGGGAGCGCGCGAACGAAGTCGTCGGGAGAAAATCCGTGTCGAGCTGGACCTCTCTGCAGTTAACTTATGGCTCGGAGCTTCCGAAGAGTGGCGGTGGGGAAACGACGTTTCCGGTACCGGTCACGTTTCGGGCACAGCGGGCTTGCGGCTAAAGCCGCTTCAGTTGGATGAGACCGTTGCGGTGCATTCGTATCGAGCCGGAACACGCGACCTCTTTTCTCCCGACACCGGCTACAGCATTCTGTGGAAACAACATCTTCGGCACAATCCGTTCAAATGGTGGAGAATTCAAGGTACTTCCTCCTACCGTCTTCGGGCACTGACCCGGGTCGATGAGCGGTCAAGCACAACGATCGCTCATATCAGAAATGATATCACGGCCACCGAAAAGGGCTTTGCCACGACACAGGATTATCGACTCAGTTCCGAGCGCGCATCGATGTTCGTGCAGGTGCCGACATATGTCGGCCCTGGCCTGGGGACTCATCGGTATGACACTACGGGAACTGCAGGAGATCCCTACGTACCTGACAATGCCGGATCCTGGTCGGTGACGGAGCAGGAATATATCGATGAAAACGCTTCGGAACGCATTCGAAAAACGCGTTTAGAACTGACGTGGTCCTACTATCCTCAGCAGAGCAATTTCCAGGGCATACTGGGCGATTTGGACTGGAGAGGGCTTTTGCTGCTCAATGAGCATCTGGGCTCCGCCAGTGCGGACACGCTCATGGCGTGGGTGCCCGGACTTATGAGCCTGAGCGGCGATACCACCGATTGGTTGTCACGTCATGCAGACCTTTCGTATCGCCAGAGCGTCGACTGGCGCCCGGCACATCTGGATGGGTGGCATGCGGATCTTTTCGGCAAACCGTTTCTCAGGATCATCCGCGGGTATCGGGAAAGAGGGTTGGAATACGGTGCCGGGCTGGACAGGACATGGGACGAATGGTTCCTTGGGTCGAAATTCGATGCGATAAAGATATTCCGCGACGAGCGACCGCTGAGTGATTCGGGTACGGAGTTGTACGACGGGCATGGGGAGTTGATTCAGCGTTTCCGATTTGCCGGAAATTTTGAAGCTTACGTGACAGAAACAGCAGGAAAAGCAGGCCGATCGATGGCTGAATCGAACTGGTACTATTTCGTTTCTCCAGGAATACGATGGCGCTCGGCAGGTCGAGGATTTGCCGAAATGAGCTATACCTTCTCTCACCTGGCCTCGGACAGCGCACTGGACTATCGCCTCGCTCAGGGACGGTCTCCCGGCACCTCTCACATCTTTAGCGCTCTTATCGACATTAAAACAGGGGATCATTTCAGCATTAATGGATCTTACCGTGGCGAAATTGCCCCAAAAAGCCGTGTTTTTGACCGAAACATCCATGTCGTTTCGATTGGAGTACGAGCATACTTGTAGCCGGCGCCTCAATCACATATTTTATAGGGACTCTGGCGGAATTATTTGCGCGCTAGTAACTCAGTGGTAGAGTATCGCCCTTTTAAGGCGAGAGTCGAAGGTTCGAATCCTTCCTAGCGTACTAGCGCATAGGCCGGGGGTCATAGATGGCTCCCGGTTCTTTTTTTTGCCCCCTCCTTCGCTGCTTTTATTTTCTTCATTCCGATCTCTGATTCCACTCCTCTGTTCTCTGGCCACAAACACTCTTGCCCGGGATTTGCCATGAACGCACCTGCCCCAAAACCAGTCCACCTCGTTTGTAACGCTCATCTTGATCCTGTCTGGCTCTGGCAATGGGAAGATGGGTTGACCGAGGCAATTTCGACATTCCGGGTAGCGGCCCGGTTCTGCGAAAAACATGAGGGGTTTGTTTTCTGCCACAATGAATCGATTTTGTACGAAACTGTGGAGCAGGCCGATCCGGACCTATTCCAACACATCCAGAAACTGGTACAGGAAAAAAAGTGGCATATTGCCGGAGGCGCTTACTTACAGCCAGATGTCAACAACCCTTCGGGTGAAAGTCATATCAGGCAAATTCTTCTGGGAAAGAATTATTTCCGTTCTCGTTTCGGGGTAGAGCCGACGACTGCATATAATTTTGACTCTTTCGGGCATACTGAAGGATTCCCACAGATTCTCAAAGGGTGCGGCTACGATTCCTACATCTTTTGCCGTCCACCGGTAGACACCTGGGACCTTCCTGTCGGCGCATTCCACTGGATCGACCGAAGCGGTTCGAGTGTGGTCGCCCGGCGTAGTGACGATCACTACCAGACACTTCGGGCAAACATGTACGAGAAGCTAGAGAAGTGGCTCGCTCATTTTCAAGATGAAGACATCTCCTTGATTTTGTGGGGGATTGGAAATCATGGTGGAGGGGTTTCTGAGCAGGACTTCGCCGAACTGCAACGGTTTGTCGCGGATCATCCCGAGTACCGGTTCATTCAATCCACGCCCGAAAATTTCTTTTCTGATGTGAAGAGGGCTGCCACCGTGCTTCCGCGAGTACATGGCCCGATAGAGCGCAACATGCCCGGCACCTACTCGGTCATGAGCCGGGTCAAACGCGCGCACCGTCGTGCGGAAAGTGCAATTCTCGCCCTTGAGCGCCTTGCGTCTCTGTCCTGGTGGATCGATTCTCAGCCCTACCCC
>JBEPYC010000141.1:0-9377 GCA_041641555.1 Chitinivibrionales bacterium
TCCAATTCTGGGAGTGTGAGTTTGTTTAAAGGAAGAGACTCCTGTATGCAATACGCCACGATTTTGCCTATTACGCGGTGTGCCTGTCGGAACGGCATGCCCCTGCCCACCAGATAATCGGCCAGATCAGTGGCAAGCAGGAATGGATCAAGCGAGCGCTCGATATCTTCCGTACGAACCCGCACCGTCTCAACGACCCGTGCGAACACCGCCAAAACCATCCCGGCATTTTCATGGCTGTCGAAAAACGCGTCTTTGTCTTCCTGAAGGTCCTTGAAATAGGTAAGCCCCAACCCCTTGAGCAGAGACGCCATTCGAGCATGGTTTCCTATTGCGCGAGCCGATTTTCCACGTATAAGTTCCAATGAATCCGGATTCTTCTTCTGAGGCATCATACTCGACCCTGTCGACCAGGCATCATCAAGTTCAACAAACCCGAACTCGCGGGACGACCAGACTATCAGATCTTCGGCATATCTGCTGAGAAGGATGCCAAGCGAAGCAAAAGCTGAAAGGGCTTCTAAAACGAAATCACGTGATGCTACCGCATCGAGGCTGTTTTCAGAAACCCGGGAAAAACCCAACTCCTTTGCCAAAAAATCCCGGTCCACGCAAAATCCTGCGCCAGCCAAAGCCCCACTTCCCAGAGGCATCATATCCGCAGTTTCCCGCGCATGGGTAAGACGCTTTTTCTCACGCTCCAAAGCCCAGAAAAAGGAAAGCCAATAGTGTGAGAGAAGGATGGGCTGGGCCTGTTGGAGATGGGTGTAGCCGGGAATGATAGTTTCGATGTCCCCTTGTGCACGCTTGAGAAGCGCTCGCTGAAGCCCCTCTATCAAAGAATGCATCTCCTCCAGGGCGTCCATTACATATAACCGGAAATCAGTGACAACCTGATCATTTCTCGAGCGTCCGGTATGAATTCTGGCCCCGATTTCGCCCACTCGCTCGGTCAGCAGCCGCTCCACGGCCATATGAATGTCTTCATCACCTGCATCGAATGTAAGCGTTCCCTGAGCATACTCTTCCAGCATGCTCTCGAAGCATGCTCTGATTTTCGAGCATTCGTCGCTTGAGAGTATTCCCGCTTTCTCCAGCGCTTTTGCCCAGGCCATATTAACAGAGATGTCTTCCTTGACTAACTTCCGATCCACCGGTAAAGAATTGTTGAACTTCTCCATCAGAGTGTCCGTCTCCACCGCAAACCTTCCATCCCACATCTTCATACGGTCACCCCTTTGAGCTTCATCTGGAGATTGACCCGGCCGTTCCATTCGTTTTCATCCAGGGTAAAAGCCAGAGAGTATTTGCTGCTTTTAGCGATCTCGGCCAGACGATACCCCTGATTGAATCCGATAGCATCCATGTGCACGGTTCCGTCGGTTACCGCAAGCTTGAGATGATTTTTCCCGACAATCCGCGGGGAGAATCGTGAGCTCAAATTACGGCACATCAGGGTTGGACGCATATTTCCCGGACCAAAAGGCTCCATTTGTTTCAGTATGTTCACGAATTTTTTGTCCATATCAGCCATGCAGACCTCGGTATCCACCATAATAGTGGGCGCCAGTTCATCGGAAGTTACAACAGATTGTACGGCCTTATCGAATGCCTCGCGGAAGTGATCGATCTTGTCCTGCCGAATTGTCATTCCAGCAGCAGCGGCATGTCCTCCGAAGCTCTCCAGGTGCTCTGCACAGCTCTCCAGGGCCTGCAATAAATGAAACCCGGGAATACTTCGCCCAGAACCTTTTGCCAGTCCATCGTCACCATAGGAAAAGAGCACTGCAGGACGATAGAATCGCTCGGTAATTTTAGAGGCAACTATTCCGATAACCCCGCAGTGCCAGGAGGAATGCCCCGCCACTATCCCACAGCTCTTGGAGAGGTCCAGGTTCTTTTCTATCCAGGAAAATGCCTGTTTCTGCACCCTCTCATCGATTTCCTTACGTTCTTGGTTTGCCTGGACAAGCTCACGCGCATGAATTCCAGCTGCCGCAGGGTCGTTAGTCAACAGCAGCTCTACGCCCCTGAACGGATCACCGAGTCGCCCGGCGGCATTGATGCATGGTGCAAGCATGAAAACAGCCTGTGAAGTCGAAATACTCTTTCCACTGAGACCGCGCAAAGAGATAAGGGCGCCAAGGCCCACATTGCGCGTATTCGACATCTGTTCAAAGCCGTATCGGGCAATCACCCTGTTCTCACCAGTCATGGGCACAATGTCGGCAGCAGTACCAAGGGCAGCAATGTCCAGTCGCTCCTTCCAGAGATCGTCACTTCTGCCCAATCGGGAAGCCAGCGCCTGAACGAGCTTGAGAGCCACTCCAACACCGGCCAGATTTCTATCGGGATATCCCGATTCCGCCACTTTCGGGTTCAACACTGCCAATGCGGGGGGAAGAGCTGCTTTGGGTTCATGGTGATCGGTAACAATCACATCGACACCCAACGAATTTGCAAGCTCAATCTGGTTGAGATCACCAATCCCGCAATCGACCGTAATTATCAGCTCGACACCGTCATCGGCAAGGGCGTGAATCCCCTTGTCCGAAAGCCCGTATCCCTCATTGAGTCTGTTGGGCAGATAGTACCTGCATTGGGCACCCAGGTCGCGCAATGCACTCATGACGGTAACTGTCGCCGTCACGCCATCTACATCGTAGTCACCATAGACGGCTATGGTTTCTTTCCGTTCGAGCGCCTGCCTGATACGCTCGATGGCTTTTCCCATATCTTTGAACAAAAAGGGATCATGAAGATGAGTAAGAGAAGGACGAAAAAAACGCCTGCAGTCATCATAGGTGGAAAGATTACGGGCAACGAGGATTCGGCCAAGAGGCTCCCTAACGGATAGCTCATTGCAAATTCGAGCGACCGCTTCAGGATCAACATTTCTGGTAAGTATTCTCTCTGCCGGTCTCACGTGAAATCGCCAATTGCTGGGTCTGTCCCATGGGACATGCCGGATTTGAGAAAGGAAAACCACACTGAGAGCATACAGCCACACATCACGAGATTTTTGCACCGGCAGAGACTGTGTCAGAAGGCTGAAGAAGAACGAGTCGCTTGCCTTCCTGCGCCGCCAGGAGCATTCCCTCCGACTTTTCACCCATCAGCGATGCCGGTTTGAGGTTGGCAACCATGACGACCTGTTTTCCGGGCAGTTCCTCTGGGGCATAATGCTGCCCGATACCTGCAATAACCTGACGTTTTTTATCTCCCAGAGATACCTGAAGTTTGAGCAGTTTATTTGATTTTTTCACTCGCTCGGCATGCTCAATGATTACCACGCGCAGATCAACATTTTGAACTGCCGTAATATCGATTAGCCCTTCTTCCGATTCATCTTTTTTGCTCTCTTCGAGTCCTTCGAAAAGGGGAGCCAGGTGGGCAGGTTCAATGGGCTTCACCAGCTTTTCGGTTTCCTGCAGCACGTGATCCCGCAGAGAGAACCGGTAATCATCCCACGTGAAGGGAACCCCGAACTGCCGTTCGAGCGATGCAGCAATTGCGGGTACTACGGGCTTGAGGAATACCGCCAGAGCCCGAACGAGATTGGCACACGTGGTCATTGTTTTCGCCGCAGCAGCCTTGTCGGTTTTTACCGATTCCCAGGGTTTTCGGTCCTGGTAGTACTTATTACCCAGAGACCCGAGATACTGGATCTTCTCGATAACCGTGCGGTATTCAACTGTTTCGTAGGCCTGGGCAATCTGTTGAGCAATCTTTTCTACTTCTGCTTCAATCGAGGGATCCCATTCTGCATCCGGAATCTTCCCGTCGAAATACTTTGCGCAGAAAACAAAAGTACGATGGTGGAGATTCCCGATGTTGTTGGCGAGTACGGTATTGATGCGACTACAGAATTCCTCAGCGTTCAGGTCAATGTCTCCGGCTGTATCTGCCAATTTGGAACCAAAAAAGAACCGTAGGTATTCTGGAGCCTGGGGATGTTCAACCTTTTCGATATAGTCTCTGGCCAGAATAAATGTACCCCGGCTTTTGGACATTTTCTCGCCCCCAATGGTGAGAAAACCGTGCACGTGTATTTTCGAGGGAAGCTTAAACTCTGCGCTTTCAAGCATCACGGGCCAAAACAGAGCATGAAAATAGACGATATCTTTACCGATGAAATGGACTACTTCCGAGTCAGTGTTTTTTCCCCAATAGGTGGCAACATCCTGACCATGGTCCTTACACCATTTCTCGGTAGATGAAAGATACCCAATAGGCGCGTCGAGCCAAACGTAGAAGTACTTTCCCGGGGCATCGGGAATCTCGAACCCGAAATACGGGCCATCGCGGGAAATACACCATTCTTTAAGACCGTCGTCGATCCAGTGGGTCACGAAGTTCTTCATGTCTTCGCGCACCACTTTTTTTTCGCTGATATACTGCCGCAGGAATTCTTCCCGCTTACCCAGTTGTACAAACATGTGGTTTGAGGTCCGGAGTACGGGCTGATTGCGACAAATTATGCAGACGGGATCTTTGAGATCGGTGGGATCGTAGGTCGTCCCACACGCCTCGCATACATCTCCGTACTGATCCGTTGCACCGCATTTTGGACAGGTACCTACAACGAAACGGTCGGGTAGAAAGCGCTTATCATGCTCGCAAAAGTACTGCGTGACCTCGCGCTCGATAACTAACCCTTTTTCGCGGAGTTTCTGGTAGATATATTCTGCATACCGTCGGTTTTCCGGGGAGTTTGTCGAGTAGAAAACATCGAAACCAATCGCGAAAGAACCATAGTCTTTGGTATGCGATTCCCAAACCGATGCGATTAGGTCTTCGGGGGAAATCCCTTTTTTCAGTGCGGTTAGCTCGATTGGCGTCCCGTGAGTGTCATCGGCACACACGAATACTGCCCGGTTCCCACGAAGCTTCTGGTAGCGTACAAATATATCGGTCTGAACCGCTTCGACCAGATGTCCCAGATGGATTTCGCCATTTGCATAAGGAAGCGCCTGGGTCACAAGATATGTTTTTGGTGTGGATACAGAAGACGGCTCCTTACCCATGCTTTTCTTTTCCTTTCTGCATCATCTCCGGGGGCAACCATTCTTCAGTGTTGTCCTCGAACCGAACCAGCGCAGCATTTCGAAAAATATTGATGTAACTAACTATTCCCTGTTTTTTCTTCACCCTGACTTTGCTCCCGACAGCCGGAAACTTACCGAACACATCCTGGTAAAGTTTTTCTTCGTAGCGAAGACAACAAAGCAATCTTCCGCAGTTCCCTGAGATTTTTGCCGGGTTCAGCGAAAGCTGTTGGTCTTTAGCCATTTGGGTGGTTATCTGCTCGAATTCCTTCAGAAATGCACTGCAACATTGTTTTCTTCCACAGATGCCAAACCCACTTATCCGTTTGGCTTCATCCCGAACACCAATCTGCCGAAGCTCGATTCGTGTTCGATACACCGAGGCAAGGTCTTTTACAAGCCCCCGAAAATCTATCCGCTGAGCAGCGGTAAAATAGAAAGTTATTTTGCTGCCATCAAATTGTTTTTCGACATCCACCAGTTTCATTTCCAGACCATGATCTTTAATCTTCTTTTTGCAGGTCTGGAATGCTTCTTCTTCCATCTCTCGGCATTTATCCCGAGAGCTCAAGTCATCGGGAGTGGCCATACGAAGTATTCCCTTGGCTTCTCCCTTTCCGCGCTTCAGTTTAACCAGGTTCCCGACCAGAGAAACCCGACCGAGGTCTCTTCCTCTTTCGGCCTCGACGATAACGTAGTCACCTTCTTTTATCTCAAGCTCAAGCCGATTCCGGTAAATCGCCCGGCGCTCACCCTTGAAAACGACTTCAACCAGCTTTGTATTCTTTCCCATGTATGATCTCCGGTAATGACATACCAAATGTAACGAGAGTTAATGCAATATTACTACGAGCAGCAAGTGCATTCATAGCATCCTGACACTGCTTAAGTACAGCGCGAGCTGCGGATGGTTCCATCGGTGGAATTTGAGTAGTCTGTGAGCCCGGTATATCCTCTAGAATATACTTTTGAGTGTCCCCGCTCCTCTGAAGTGACGCATTTCGCACCAGAAACGCAATCCTGAAAAAGACCCTTCGGCATTGCTCGTAATTCCCTCCAGCCGACAGTTCATCGATCATCTCACCAAGCTCCAGCCAATTCTGCTCAAGGCATAATGCCAGAAAACTGCGAGCATACTCGGCCGTCTGCCGATCGGGGCTGTCGATTAGATTGAGAGCGCGCCCCAAGGACCCCATTGCGAGTGGAACAACCGTTTTCAGCGTGGTATCCTCTACCTGCTGATCGCCATGCATTTTGATTCCCGCCGCCAACTCCTCTGGATTGAGATAGCCCAGACGAAGGACCTGGCATCGCGAGACGATCGTCTGCAAGGTTGCATGCAGACGGTCAGTCAGCAGAAACATGATGGCATCTGGAGGGGGTTCTTCCAGTGTTTTGAGCATCGTGTTTGCCGATTCCTTGTTCATCATATCTATGCCATCTATGATGGTCACGCACCGTGGTCCCTCTATCGCCCCTCGCACTATCGCATGAACGACATCTCGAGTCCACTCGACAGGAATAGAAGGAACCCCTTCGAATACTTGCTCAACATAAGGTTTTTTAATGCGTTCCTGAGTGAGTTCGGTTATCCGTTCCCAACCTTTCTGCGATATTCCACCATCGCCTTTGTTTTCTCCGCGAAGCGAAACTGGAAAAAGAAGGTGAAGATCGGGATGAGAATGGTTTAGGATTCGTCGGCATGAGTCGCACTGATAGCAAGGGGCGTTTTCCGGCTCTTTGCATAGAAGAGCCATGGCAAGTTCAAGAGCAGCCTGCAACTTCCCGGTCCCTTCTTCGCCGCTGAGCATGTAGGCATGCCCAAGACTGTTCGTAGAAAAGGCACTCGAAAAGATCTCTTTAATGCGCTGCTGTCCAATGAGCCGTTTCCAGGCGAGTGTCGCCATCCAAGCATTCTCCCATGATTTCTGCGGTGAATAGAGGCAGCCCGCATGCTGACATGCCGAGGTCAGCACCGGTTTCGCTTCCAGCGAGATTTGAACAATCCCTTAAGTGTTGAAAATAGATATCGCAGAAAAAATGAAAAAGCCTCGATCGCTAAGCACGACCGAGGCTCAAGCATGCAAAAAGAACCGGATCCGATTACGAAAGATGCTTGTTGACCAGTTTGGTCATTTCAAACATGTTAACCGAAGACTTACCACCAAATACCGGCTTCAGTTTTTCATCGGCGTTGATCATCCGTTTGTTCTTCGGGTCTTGAAGGTCTTTTTTCTTGATGTATTTCCAGAGTTTTTTGGTAACCTCAGTTCGCGGCATGGCTTTGTTACCAATCACCCCACCGAGAGCTTCATCAGGCTGCATGGGTTTCATGAAGGCAGGATTTGGTTTGCGCTTGGTCTTTTTCTTTTTGGCAGGAGTCTTTTTTCTGACCGGAGCTTTTTTCTTCGCTACCTTTTTCTTGGCAGTTTTTTTCTTAGGAGCCACTTTTTTCTTGACTACCGTCTTCTTTGTGGCCTTCTTCTTGGCAACAGTCTTTTTCTTCGGTGCTGCTTTCTTTTTGGCGGCGACTTTTTTCTTCGGCGCTACCTTTTTTTTGGTGGCTGCTTTCTTCTTTCCCGCAGCCTTCTTCTTTGCCTTCTTGACGGCCATTGGAAGACCTCCTATATGGGTGAGAGTTGGACGTTGATGGAGAAATGATACATCTGGCCGGAAATACCTGTCAACATAATCTACTCATGAGCATGCCACTCACAGAGGGCAGGGTGTGGAACCAATCCCCGGAACACGCCTGGCGGCAGTACACGAATTGCTGCTGTGGCTGGCTGCCACGTGGTACATTCCAAAGCAAGCGAAAGCACCCAGATTTTGACATACGCCACAAAACCCAACCGTACGATGAGATCTTTTTCTTTAAGGAACACCCCGTTACCTCTACGGCATCAACGGATCCAAGGTAATCAACAACAAAACATGAAGCCCGCAGCGTTAAGGTCATGACAATTTTGATTTTACTAATCAGCAAAGGCAAAACGCCCTGTTTCACCAGTGGTGTCATCCTATTCGAAAAGCATTTTCTCTCCTGAGTAATGCCCGAAGAGATCCAGCATCGTCTTAAAAAGATCTCGGTAGTTTTACGCTCAGGGAACACGTTTTGTGCCAAAGGCCCGAAACCATTACCCCGTTACCCAGAGCTTCCGGTCGAGACTTCGGTACTGAATTGCCTCTGCGACATGTCCGGCTCCGATGTTTTCTGTCCCTTCAAGATCGGCTACCGTGCGCGCCACCTTCAGGATCCGATCGTATGCTCGTGCAGAGAGCCCGAGTTTTTCGATCGCATTTTTCAATAAGTTCTCCGAAGACGAATCCAAACGGCAGTATTTCCTGATGTGTTTGGATTCCATATGTGCATTGCAGAAAATCCTTTTCTCTTCGGAAAAGCGATGCAACTGGCGATCACGGGCAGCATCCACCCGCGTTCGCAATGATTCAGAAGATTCGCCGGCGCGTTTCTCCGCCAATTCCTCATAGCTTAGCGCCGGTACTTCAACGTGTATATCGATCCGATCCAAAAGGGGGCCAGAAATTCTCGCCATGTATCGCTGAATTTGCTGAGGGGTACAGGAGCACTCATGTCGAGAATCGGTATAAAACCCGCAGGGGCAAGGGTTGAGCGCAGTTGCAAGCATAAAGCGTGCGGGATAACACAGTGACATTGCGGCTCGTGAGATTGTCACTTTTCCGTCTTCAAGCGGCTGACGCAAATTTTCCAGCACATTTTTATTGAACTCTGGAAGCTCATCGAGAAATAATACCCCGTGGTGACTCAGACTGACTTCGCCCGGTCGCGGATACGAACCGCCCCCAATCAGTCCGGCATCGGATATTGTATGATGGGGAGCGCGGAATGGACGAGTGGCCAGAAGAGGCGTTCGTGCTTCAAGCAGCCCGGAAACCGAGTGGATTTTCGTCGTCTCCAATGCTTCGTCTAATGTAAGATCGGGAAGTATCGAGGGAAGCCGTCGGGCAAGCATCGTCTTTCCAGAACCGGGAGGCCCTACCATCATGATATTGTGCCCTCCCGCAGCGGCAACCAGAAGTGAACGTTTGACGTGCTCCTGGCCTTTCACGTCCTTGAAATCAGTGCTGTACTGCCGGGCATTATTGAAGAGACTGTCGAGATCCGACACGCACGGTTCGATACTCCTGGAGCCGGAAAGAAAATCCAATGCATCCGTCAGCTTATCAATTGGATAGATATCGACCCCTTGGGCAACTGCCGCCTCCCGGGCGCAGTCGCGTGGAACCAGGAGTCCTTTTGCGCCCAGTTCCCTCGCCGAAATGGCAATGGAAAGCATTCCCTTAACC
>JBEPYC010000142.1:0-9376 GCA_041641555.1 Chitinivibrionales bacterium
TTTCGTAATCTGCCAGCACGATCGAGACTCCCGGCACACCGACCGGATACGGCCGATCACCGGGAATGTACACAGGAGCTTCGGCTTCGATTTCAATAGATTCTATATATCCAATCGTTTCATCGGGAGCAAGGTGTGCAAACACATCTGAAACCAGCACGTTCGCACCAATGGTAAACCCGGTTTCTTCGGTGTTGCCTGTGAGCGGATGGAAAAACTCGGTAGCTTTATCGATCAGTTCATCACGAAATGAATTCCCGACAACCGGGTCTTCCAAAAGCCCGCTGTCGATCGCCTGCTGCCAGACCCGTACCGTCGCATTGACCCGTATCGGGAGATAGCGTGGACCGACCACCTGCAGTACCGAATTGATAGGACGGCGTGATGCAAGATATTCGGTGGTCTCCCGGATCAGTTCTGCAGATGGGGTGGGCCGGGGCTCAGAAGGTGTATTCGGGATAATAATGACATAGGTCGAACCCGGTGTTCGCAAGAGCCCTCCATACGTCCACGGGTCCCCATCGTTCACCCCTACCGGCTTGCTATCGTACGGAGTAAACAGCCTTGGACCAAGCGCGGAGACTTTGGCAATATCGGTGGTTGACTCTCTGGCAAGATACGCAAAGTCTTCACCGGTAACCGCCCGATAGCGGTTGCGCAGGATCTCAGGGGCTCTCCTTTTGGTATCCTCCACCGATTCTTCATCACTGCCACCCCAGGCCGGTCCCGGGTTGCTTGCGCTTATGATACCGGGAACCGGTGTACGAATGACCGTAATGGTTCCTCCGGGAACATTTGCGGATGCGTCCCCGGCGACGTGCCGGTACGTGCGCGTTCGGATTTCGCCATGTTTTGCAACGATACTTCCAAATCCTTCACCCGTACCCGGATCGTAATCGCCAAAGAAAATCATGCCGCGAACCGGATCGAGTCGATACACATTTCCGGGCCCTTCCTCGATTTCCTCAACGCGACTCCACTCTGTCCATGGCCCGAACGTATTGCCCACCTGAGGTTCCCGTATTTCCACAACCAGGTGCGCATAGGGATCCTGTGCCGAGGGGATCCGGTAGAGGGGCGCATGAGCCAGTTCGTAGCTCTGAAATGCCGAGCCATCGCTGGTACCCAGATTTTCTTCCCCTGAAATAGACAGCGCATTGGTTGCTGGAGCGGCGTTGGCAAACACGCCGGCAACATTTAAAGAAATCGGATCGGGGGTCAGGTTACTCATACGGATACCGACCCAGAAAAGCGACTGATCGATCTCATCCTGAAGAGAATTGGCTCCTATTCCACTCCAGTCCGATGTCGGGTTCTGACCGATCCAGTCAAGCGGAACCGTCAGTGACACCGCACCATTATGCGTAAGGCCATCGGTAGCATCGATTACACCCGGCAGCACCGGCCAGGAAGTAGGAGGATTACCGGCGTTTGCGTACAGCCATTCGATGTCAACACTGCCTTCGGGTAAAGGCTGATTGAACCGAAGCTCCAGAGGAATCGTATCGCCTACGGCGGCATCGAAGCCAAGCGCCAGCATGACGGCCGCTCCACCCGGAAGGGTCTGGGTATCCCCACTGAGCGGCGGAGCGACCAGAGCACCGGTCACATTTCGGTATTTATTAAAAACCACTTTGGCGATATACACCGCATTCGTCAGGTTGGTTGCAACGGCATCCACCGACGTATCTGTTTCGAACACCACGGCATCCTCCTCTCCCGTCTGGGCCGTGGCAATCTGAATGCCTGCGGGCACCGTCACTGGTCCTGACATTGGTGCGGTTCGGAAACTGACGAAGGTCGTGGCCGGGGTTGCCGGATCGCGGGTAATACCGAGAAGATTCAGAAACTCGATAAAGTGTTTTTCAGGAATTCGGTTAATCCGGTAGATCATTCCTTCGGCAATCCAGGCAAACAGCTCAATCAGGGTAATTCCTGGATCACTTGGGTTGTGATCCGTCCACTCGGGAGCATAAGAGGGAATCAACCCCTTGACTTCATCGACAATGTCCTGCCAGCTGCGATCGTCCAGATTCGGTGGTTCAAGAAGCCCGCGTGCCATATACTTCTCCCTACGGATTTTCCAGGTAAAATGGGTAGACCAGATTCTGGGCCGAGCCCGTTGCCTTGATATGATAGTGAATGTGGATGCGTAAGCACGCATGCCTGGTGTCGTTCTCGACATGTACTGAGTCCACGGAAACTCTCGGCTCCCATTTAGCGAGACCTTCCCGGACGTAGAATTCAGCCTGGGTTGCGGTGTTTCGATTGTTGGGAGCAAAAACAAGTGCCCGAAGGTTGCAGCCAAGTGTCGGGCGCATCACCCGCTCACCATGCTGCGTTCCCAAAAGAACAAGAATCGATTGCCGCACTTTGTCTTCGCCTGAAACGACGGCGATTCCCTTGTGACTGTTGACTGCCATCGGAAATGCCGACCCTTTTCCTAATACGTCGTGGTTTACGGGCATACCTACCTCAATTGAGATCAACAAAGCCGGATGGACCGGATTGAATTTTCACATTATTCATTGCCTGAATGGTAATATCGCCGGAGAGCGAATCCATAGTAATTGTCGATCCTGCCTTGTCACGCAAGGTAATCTTTTCGGCACCGGTCGTGTCATCGAATTCAAGAAACATTCCCGAGCGCGTAACGATTCTTTTGTGTGCATTCATTCCCGCATTGACTGTCGGCGGCCGGGCCGTACCATTCCATACCCCTCCAAGAACCAGGGGTTTATCGACGTTACCCTGTTCGAATACCACCAGAACTTCATCGCCTATTTCCGGAAGCCAGAAACTGCCCCGACTGGCGCCACCACCCATATTCACGACCCGCGCCCAGTTACTGAGGTTGGTATCCGACAATGTTGGAAACGATAGTTGCACTCTGCCTAATCCTTGCTGATCGACATTGTTCTCGACGATCCCAATCACGGGACCTTCCACCGATTCCTGTTCACCTGGCGATGGGGCGTCCTTGATCTTGCGGCGAAGCCTTCCAAGCAGGGAGCTTTCGAACTTTTGAGAAATTTCGAAACTGGTCTGATAGCCCGAGCTGTTTATCGTGTGAGTCGCTTTGGTTAAGGTATATGCGCCACTGAACCGCTTGCCCACATTGCGCACTTCTATTTGTTCTCCTGCCCGTAATCGAGGGATACCGATACAGGTCCCAGTCCCTTCGTACATCCCCTGAAGAAGTTGCACCAGAAGGGATTTTGCAAGTTGGGCGGCATCGAGGTAATTATTCACATTCTTATCCCGAACGATGTATCGACCGAAGGAAACGAGCTGGTCGATAACCGCACTCCCCAACTTCTCGATGATATTGTCGATGTCGTCCCCGACCGCAATGGCAGGAAGAATGCTGACAATTTTTTGAGCCAGCGAGTAGTCATACCCTCGAATGACCGCGATGCCGAACTGTCCCGAAGTCGAGAGGCGAGGTGAGAAACTCGACAGATTCTTTCCCCATTCCAGTATGGTCTTGTCGAATTTTGGACGTGGAAATCGAAACAACAGGCGATCCCAATCGACATCGACTTTGAAAAAGTTGCGCGTTGCCAACTCGGTCAGAAAGGCCCAGTCACTACCGGTTTGCTGCACCGATTCCCTTGGAGGTGTCGGCGCCGGGTCCACCATCGGGATCAATCGGTTTTCTCCTGCGATAATGGCGGCAATGGCACTGTCGTTCATATACTTGAAGGTAAACCGCTCCGGACGATTGTGCCGAAGCCGATGTGACAGGTCATATCCGGTAATGCTCAGCGTTGGGCTCCCGCCTGCAGGAAACGAGGGAGTAACCGCAGTGATCTCTCCAAGCATCATTGGATGCAGATCACCCACATACCCCATGTGAACCTCGACATTCTTACCCGTATCGAACAAGGCCGAATCGGTCAGTGATAAATCCGCATTGCTGAGCGTAATACGAAACATGTCGGCCGCATCAGCATTGCTTTCGTAGGTCAAATCGGTCACGGCATTGGATACATCGGCCGCCATGGTAAGACCCGAAACCTTTATCGCAAAATCCGGTGCGTAGTAATCCATACCAAATCAGTCTTCCGAAGGGATGATGAGCTGCATGCCGGCCGGCACATCCAGCGGGTCGTCGATACCGTTTGCCTGCGCGATCTCTCGCCAGGCCGCCGGATCGCCTAAAACCTCACCGGCAAGGCCGCTCAGTGTCTGGCCACCGGTAAGGTTACGCACCGTAGGGGGCAGGATAAACAACCCGGATTCAATGGTTACATCAATTGGTTCATACTCCCGAAACGAGACATCCAGCGTCGCCCGGACCGGTGCACCGTCTTCCATGAAGAACGAAAACCGCTGACTGACCGACTCCAATACACACCGGAGACTCAGGCTACCCCATCCGACCAGCAGTATTGGCGGCGCCTGTGTCGATGGATCCTGATGTAGAAGCTGCGTGATCTGCTGGGTTCGCCCTCGCACGTCTTCACCTGTTTCGGTTGTATCGAAAAACAGCGACATCGTCAGGGTGCGGCCGTTCCCTTTGACATACTGCACCGGGGAAACCGACAGACCCGGCACGCCGATCTCGGCAAAGCTGTTACCCATTTCCAGCGTGTACTCTTCGGGATTGAACATCACCTCGATTGCCTGCCCGGTTGCCGTATTGACTATCTGTGCTTTCTCCAACGCCATTGTGCTACCCCCCTCTCTCGAACTCTTCACGTACTCGAAGCATCAGGTCCCGGTAGACCGTCTCCGAAATCTTTTGCATTTGTCGTCCGTCCAAGGCCACCGGAGCCGGTGCCGAACCGCTATTCTCGTTTTGACTAAGCTGCCGTCCCTGTCGAGCTGCACGTATCGGTACTTCCGATGCCCGGACCGACAGTTGTGTGATCGGCACGGGGGGATGTGCCGGCCCCTGTGGCGGAACCGACGACCCGCGGAGCTGTCGTTCGTGGGTCAGAGCCGTCAGCTCCCGAACCCGCTCTTCGGTAATCGTGCCTGCACGCGAGCGTGGTCGCAGGTATTCCTGGGCTGCATGTGTTAATTCGTGCCCAAGAAGCGCAGTGCCTTCGGGACCGTTGATACTTTGCGGCGAGCGCACAAACACCTCTCGACCGACCGCAACGGCATCGGCCTTTTGCCGCTTGACCAGCTGACGGGCAGCATAATGATGGTGAATGCGCACTACCGGCAAGGCGATATTCAGCTTGCGGGCGATTTCAGCCCGCCTGGTCCCGTCGAGCGTAGTTGCTGGATACTGATGAACCGGACGGGGCAGTGGTGACCTGCCACCATATTCAGGCCATCTCACTCCCTGGGATATGCGGTCCGTACCAGATTCTTTCTCTTCGGTTGACTCTTCTGTGCTCTGCGGGTACCTTGAAGCAAGCGCTTGCTTCCGGCTCCGGAAGAACTTCAGACCGCTCGCACCTGTCCCAGGCACGGTCCTATGCTTTTCCTTCAGAGCGATCGCGTTCATCTGCAAGCGGGCACCCAACAATGCGGCAAGTGATTGTTCCGGTATAGAGACCCCATCGGGGTCCGGAAAGCGCTCGACATGCGCGTCATAGGCGGTTCCGTGATGTTCGTAAGGGTTTGTCATTGGTATGTACCGGTCGTTAACAATCCGTGAAGTTCCTGTATCCATGATTTCCGTTCGTGGTGCTCCATATTCATCAGTTCACTATAACTCCAATTGAAGTGATATCCCAGCAAGGCTATCTCCCGCCGGAGCACGGTTACGGGGTAGCCTCGAATTCCCCCAGAGGAATCTCCACGGCATACCCATGCCCGCATTGCGGACACTGGGTAGCAACACTGCGAGCTGCCGCTCCGTTTACTTCGTGGTACATTCGCTGTAAATACCAGAGGTCTTCGGAGAAGAGTCCCTCGATCACTCCCGGATTGATTACCGGTACGTGTTCAAGTTTAACGACTACCCGGGACAAGATGATAACGAAAAGGTATGCCGGATTTTTCTCAACCCTTGGATCCTTGAGCGGCAGTATTTCATCGGCCCCCGTTGCCAGGCGCATGACTCCATCCCGGCAGCGATTCCCCTCTTTGTCCACATACCCTTTGGGCAGGGTAAACGGAAATTCTGTTTGCAGAACACTCATGCGCGGTCCACTCCTTCATGTGCCAGTGTCAAAGTTTCGATCGCGATTTCATTTCCGGCGGCATTGAAACTCGGTCCCTCCCATTTTGTGGGCCAGGCACGTACAAAGTTCCACCGGGCGACCTCATTGGCATTGCTCAAATCATACACGACGATCGACCCGTTTTTTCGCGCCACATTTCCATCGCGTATCTGTTTGAACCAGTCCCACAATTCCCGTGAGTCGGTCATACCCCGCTTCAGGGTAATATCGGAATAGCTGGTGCGGCCCGGCAGTTTTCGGACCGTGGTGTTATCGCCGCCTTCCCGATACTCTATAGGTTCGGTGGTAGCGTCCAGCCCGCTGCATTCCTGAAAGCTTGCTTGTGTCAGACCATCTATTTCGACAAGAAAGTTATAACTGCGAAAGGGATCGGTTACTGCACCGGTTTCGGCCATACGTTCCTCCAGTTACGGTGTTGAGAAGAATTCGCACCTTGCTGAACATGCGTCCAGCCAGGGGCGGTCGCCTATACTTGGACATTCAGGATTCGGAGACTTCCGCTCCCCCACTCCATTGACCTATACGAACGATTACGAATTCAGCGGGATGTACCGGAGCCACGCCGATTTCCACAATGACCTGGCCAAGGGCACGCACTGTCGCCGGATTCAGTTCTTCATCGCATTTCACGTAAAACGCTTCTTCGGCACTCGCACCGAACAACGCGCCCGATTTCCAGACACGCGTGAGAAATTCGTTGATCGTCCGCTTCAGTTTCTCCCAAAGTTCCAGATTATTGGGCTCGAACACAGCCCAGTTGATTCCTTCCTGAATCGATTCCTCGATAAACAGAAGCAGGCGCCGAACATTCACGTATCGCCATGCCGTTTCGGCTGCTGGTGCGGTCGTCCGAGCTCCCCAGACTATGGGTCGAGCCTTGCCCGGGAAAATTCGCAGCGCATTGATGCCCTGAATGTTTATCTCCCCCTGTTCGGCGTCAGTCAGAATCCGGTTCAACCCGAGTGCTCCCGTGATCATCTCGTTTGCCGGTGCTTTGTGAACTCCGCGCATGGTATCACTTCGTGCGTAGATTCCGGCCATATGCCCCGATGGGGGGGCGGTGATCGGTTCACCATCACTGTTTTGCGGATCGGATAACAGGATCCAGGGATAGTACAACGCTGCATATCCGCGTGCCGATTCGACAAACGCCCGGTGCGCTTCTACGCTGCCCACCCCAAACACGGACGCGTTCCGGGGTGCATCCAGAATTCCGAACCGATCGGCCATAGTTTCACAGTGAGCAATAAGTGCCTGCTGAACCGTCTGATCGGTTCGATCCGGAATCGCTATCATGTTAACATCGTCGACACGCGTCAATGTTTCCAGCGCGGCTTCGTAGTGTGTGGCCGAAATGGTAGACAGGTTGTCGGCGGTTCCTCCCGCCAGCACCGAAGCAGCCAGAACGGCCGGTCGATTGTCCGGTGGTGTCTCCAGGGACGGAGGATCGGCCTGCTGTACCGTCACAAGTACCGAATTGACGATCTTGGTGAAATAGCGACTGTGCCGACTATCCATGGAAAGGTCACTGAACGTCTCATCCGGAAACCCTGTCTTTCGGAATATCAGGGTGAACTCGAAACTCTCTATTGTCACAGCGGTATCGGCGACACCCAATGTATAGGTATTAACCAGACCGGAGGCAAGCGTGACAAATCCGGCGGTGACCGAGTCTATCACAACGTCTTCGGTTGTTGCCCCTTGAGATATACGAATCACGCTTCCCGCCTCGAGACCAGTCGTATCGGACATCCGAAACGATTTCTGTGTTGGTATCAGATCCGCAATGCGAACCGTTCCCGTGGTGTACGAAGTCGTCAGCGTCGAGGTAAGAAAAATCTCGTTGCCCCGAACCCTGTCGATTGTTGCGCGCTCCGCGCTGCCGTCGATAGTAATGATATCTCCTCCGCGAAAATTCGCGGCATCGGTCGCACTGGAGACTACGATTTTGTCATTTGACGCCGAAGAGACGGTCGCGGTGGGTTTGGCGACTGTTGCCCCGGTAACAATCTGTGCATCCTGCACCTGTGCCGAAATGCTGTTTCCCGAAGGCCCTTCTTCGATCGCTTCCACTCTTAAGGAGAGACCGGACCCGCGGTCGTCGAGATCACGAAAGGCCCGGGCGGCTGTGGACACTCGCACAATATAGGCAACCGTTCCACCGTTCTGGAAGAACCCTTCAACTGCATGTGCCAGATAGTGACGGGGTGCGGTGATGTACCCGCCGAAGGTGTCTTTGAACTGCGTCCAGTTGGTTATCTTCGTAGGTGTTAGAATAGGTCCATCGACCGCCGGTCCAATGAATGCTGCCGTGCTGGTCCCGACACCCTGTATCGGCCCTACCGCGGGCATTTCTTCGATATACACTCCTGGCGTTTTATACATCATCCTCACACCTCCTTGTTAAGGCGTACGTGAAAGTCGTTACACAACCGTTATATCGTATATCCCATCCGGGGCGGGAACCGTAACCGTTCGCACGGTTTCGCCACGGCCAACAACCAATGCTATCAAATCGTAGGTTCCCGCGATAAGACCTCCAAAGGTAAATATGCCGGCTTCGTCGCTGATTGTTTCACCACGAATTACCCCCGCCGCATCGCGTAACCGGACGGTCACCGCATCCATCGGAACCGGATTGCCCTCCGCATCGGTAACTGCCGCATCGCGGACTATTCCCCCGATAGCAATGACCGAATCGAAAACCACCGGCGAGCCCATCGGTCGATACTTCGAAATCCGAGTCGTGACCATAGGCCCTTTCACTTGGGGCAGGCGCATCAGCGGTAACGTCACGACCAGATGAATGCCCGGTCGCCAAGGCTGCGATACACTTCCCCAGAACTCGGGAATTTTGGGAAATCCCTCGCCAGGCAACACACCCAAAGGCATATGGGCATCGGCAATTTCCGGAGGAAATCCTGCCGGAAGCGGGTTTGGTGAGTACACCGACTCTGGATGCAGCGAACCTGCCTGACTCAACACCGTAGCTGCAGCATACAGCAGCTCATGTTCATCGATCGTCGGTTCTACCGCACCGGTGTCATCGGCCGGGCTCCAGGCCGAAATGAAATAATGGCAATCGATTCGCCTTGGAGCAATTGTTTCCCGCGCAAGCCCGTCGGTCACTGTCGTGGTTCGCCGGTTCGACCGCAACTGGACGTTCTCCCGGATCTCGGTCAGATAGACGTTCAAAGCATTGACCGGTTCACTGTCGACCGTCAGGTTAG
>JBEPYC010000143.1:0-9345 GCA_041641555.1 Chitinivibrionales bacterium
CAGCACAACAGCTCACCTTGCATAGCAATGGAACGAATCCCTTTAAAACGATTATGGGATACCCGCTATATTCGTGGGAAGAGAGCTTGTGGCTCCGGTACCTTGAGCCATGTTCCCAGTAGCAGGTAATTGTAGCCCCGGGAGGTTTCCGTATGGACGTGCGAAAAACAGCCGTTACTTTGACGTTCGCGCTCATGTTTATGTGCCGTGCCGCTTACTCCGCTCCCGTGGATGGATGGGCAGTGTATGCAAACAGCATGGGATCCTCTTCCGATGGAAACGTGTATCTGTGCAAGGCTGGCGACGATCCTTTCGCTATAGTGAATGACGGTGATGCGGTTCATGCTCGCTTTTCCGCCGATGGTTCACATATTTTTTACCTGACCAACAATGACAAACTCAAGGTTGTAGACAACAAGGGTAACAACAAAAATGAGTTGGCTACGGTCAATACAAGCGGCACAAAGGGAAGAAGTCCGATATTCGCCTACCGGCCTGATCCCAACTACATTCTTCTCGTCGAAAATGACGATTTCTACAAGGTGGGAATCGATGGGTCCAAGACGCTCGTGCATGAAGGAACCACGGGTATCAACAGCGAAATAGCAATCAGCTCCGACGGGAAAAAAATATGTGGACGGGGCAACAATCTCTATGCGGTTACCGTGGGCGGTAGTACTCAGAGCTATAACGGCGGAGACTGTTCATCATCGCTCTCACCTGATGGCAAGTGGCTTATTCACAACAAAGAGGGTCACGTGCAGATGATGGTGCTGCCCTGGCCCGGAACCAATGGATCTGAAAAGACGGTGAATATCTCCACTAAGAGATGGGATAATCAGGCATTTGCGGTCAACAGCAACGACCACGTAGTGTTTAGCTGGCAAGTACGCGGCAACGGTGTTGGCGTTATCGACGTTCGAGATGAGACGTGCACCGAAGTGGTTGTTAGTGATATCAATGGCAGAGCGAATGCCGAATACCCCGATTTTTTTGTCGGTAACCTCCCGGGCTACGGAAGTACCATATCCCACTCGAGTATTTCCCTCGAAAACCGTCAACCCGGAACGCTCAATGCGAATACATCGTTTTCGCAAGCTCATTTTACTGTCGATGGCCGAAGGATTGGACCCTCGGAGGGTTTTACAACAAACTCAGTCTCATTTCGGAGCATCGTTGTGGATGGCTTTCGAATGAGAACGGTCATTAAGTAATAAATAATGACCTCGATTCACCTCGAGAGCCTTAGCTCCGGGTCTTTTCGACTGCCTTAGCTTCTCCCAGCCGCTGCGCCATTTTGTAACGCGCTCTGGGTGCTGATCGGCCACGCTTCGGTCCGGGCCTACTATATCGCTGGTCATATTGAATATATCACCGCACCCTAATCCAAGGCGCCACTTCCCGACAATGCCCGAACGATACCCGCATCTTTGAGCATCGCTTGAAGCATAGGCTGATTTATGGCTATAATCATCGGATCTTTAGAAAAAAGGATCGGATTACGCCATGGGTAGGCACCCTTCAGGAGGCTGTACCACGATGGCGTCCAGGTGGCGGCGGTGGCGTACCCCTGGTGAAGCTTCACGCCTTGAGCGGCAGGCTTGCCGAGATTCGGCATGGGTATATTCGATGCTCCATGACACCCGACATCTCCGAAACCACAGTTACCCCACCTCTTGAGGAACTTCCTTCCGACAGTGAATATGTTGTTGCCCGTGAAGACGGGGATCTGTATCTGCCTGAAAAGAAGAGCCGCTTCGGGGGCGGAATCCTTTGGCTAGCCTAATCCGGTTATGCCGAATGACCAGATGGTCTACAACTGGAAACAGGGATTTCTGACGTTCGATTCTCCGGCAAGCAGCGCCTTCATGGGATTCCTGCCGGGTTACGGAAAGAATAGGATCGAGTTCAAGAACGGGCGACCGTTTCGGATGTAAACATATAATCCGATGAGAACATGGAGCATGGAGTGATGCAGGAAGAAGGCTCTGTGGCATTCGGGGTGTTCAGTACCGATTCGGATGCCCGAAGCCTTCCCGAAGCCCGGACGATGCTCGTATCGGCGGTCAGCACCAGCCGCAATTTACGGCTCAAAGTCGGCCCCGGCAACACTTTGTGGGATTACTTTACCACAATGCGCCGGGAAAAAGACTTGCTTGCCCACTTCACATTCAGGAAATATACCCCTGTACTGAAAGACGAAACGTCGACACTGGCCGAGCGCGCCTTTGGGCCTGCATCGGTTTCGATTCTTACCGGATAGGTCCTCCCGGTGGCGTCACTCATAGTAACCGCAAGTAATGCACCACTTGATGCAGGATCGAAAGAAATCCGGAACGCTCTGGGGCCAAGGGATTCTATTGAGATTTTTTGAGGACCACCCGGAGCCTTTGCCTTTTTACGCTTCGCATCGATCTGGAAGTTGGAGGGATCATATCCGGTATACAAGGTGGTTCCTCCCGCTTCCTGGTTCATCTCAGAAGTATAGGTACGAGTCACACCCTTTCGGGTTTCAATGACAAGCTTGTCATACACTGGAGAGTTACATCCTTGTTGCTGAATGTTAGCTACCGCAAAATTTCCGTCTACCACCTTGAATAACGCCTGGTTGAATCCTGCGGGAAGGGCATGCCCGCAATTGTAGTTCAGAAAGCTGAAAATTTCACAGGTTCCACCGGCCTGGACCAGTACTTTCGGGTCATTCTGAAACCCTTCGCTCTTGAAACCTAATGCCCAAAGTGTTCCTCGCTTGACTACGATCCCCCCCCGATATTCCTGGTTTATCTTCCGAACCCAGACCTTCGCCTGAGGATTATCTACTTCCACCTTTCCCAAAAGATCGTAGATGAAAACCTTACCAGTTCCTTTTACAGTGACATTCCCATAAACCGATTCAAGAATAACGGTTCGGCTGGTATTGATCACGAAACCGATCGTTTTGCGGTCCTGGTTGTTGCGAAGGTCCATATTTCGTAATACTACCACCGGCGCGGACCCATTGCTTATTGTAAGGGATCCGATCTTCCTTCCTCCAAGGATTTTTCCTCCTCCACCTTCCACCCACGCAATTTTACCGGGCAAGGTGATGTCATTCTGCAATCGGTTGGTACCACTTTTTGGAAAAAAGACGCTGGTTACTCCAGATTCGTTGAAGGCCTTTATCATAGCCTGTTCATCGGAGACACCACTTGCTTTGTACGAATCCACGTTCGCCCATCGAGAAAGATTCGTTTCTCTTTTCGGCATTGGTGGGTACTCTATAGGAATCCGCATGGAACGCTTCGGGGAATAAAACAGGCCCTGATTCTCGTGGGAGGCGTACTCCTCTATGCTTGGTCCATCGGGAGCAGGATTTTGCTCATAGAGAGGAGGGTTGTGAAAATGCTTAAAATCTGAGATTTTGATGTTCTGGAAATAGCCCTTTCCCCAGTTCTCCACCGCAACGGTATCGGAACCGTTCCCGATGAAGTTCCCATTGAGCACCGAAAGCCGACCATCTCGGTTGTTCAGAATTGCTCTTCCTGATGTGCGAATCAGGAGACTGTCGACAGCACAAGCCCACCTGTTCACAAACCCATACTCGGTAGCCCCCTCCACGGTCACCTGAGACATCGACATCAATACGCCGGTTGCCGCGTACACCCCGCGTTTGAATCCCCGGACGTAGATACTTCGTGCACTCGAGGGCCCATTCTCCACACCGGTAAGTGAAAGTCCAATCGAGCCCTGTCCGTCTTCGGAGACTATGTTTACATCGGCAACAAGGCCGCTGTTACTCGCCACGAACACCAGCCCGATTGCACCAGCGTTGTTCTTACCGATGTTAATGGTGAAATTCCTGAATGCCTTTTTGAAAGTGGTATTGGTGCAATCCCCGCTATGGAGCACAACTTGATCTGTCGGGTTTTTCGGGTAATCCTTTATGTTAATTTTATCTTCCGGCCAGGTGCCGTCTTTGAGTTTTATCACCGTACCTTCCCGGCTTTCACCGGTGAGAATCGGACCAAAGGACGAATACCCGCGTTTAGCGCATATTTTTCCCTTTATGGTATTTGAAACGAGATAGGTTCCCTTAGGCAGATACAACACCTTCCAGTCCTGATTTTCGTTGAGCGCGCGCTGAAGCTTGGCTGTTACGTCGGTGCGACCGCTGTTGTCGATATCATATTTATCAACAACGTTGATAACGCCTTCAGTGTTCCCGGGAAACACAATCTCTTCAGCAATAAGAACCCACACGGGCATCAGCATCCAGAATGCACACATTCGGAGCACGGGCAAGTTGTTTAAGCGCTTCAAATCATAGCTCCTTTATATAAGTGAGTACCAAGAGAACAACGAAGGATTTTTACCTACCAACATGGAGCGGCTGTGCCGCTCCACCCATTTTCATGCTCATCGGCGAGTATGCCGAGCACCAATCAGACCTTCACCCATGAGCCCTCCTGCTTGGCGAGTTGTTAGCTGTGCTCACAATTGCTTTAGTGATTCTTTCTACGAGTCATTGCTCGTCCTCGGATATCGTACGTACGAATGCCGCGTGTTCCCTGGCTGGTAACAATGATGCCCGTAGGCTGGGAATGATCAATGCGTAGATGTTTGGCACGAACCTCCGCAGCAGAGTGACTCCCACGAAGGGGGATCCGCGTGTCTGATGCATTTCCCCAGATCCATTCACCAGAAATGGTTTCAACGGCACCCCGAAGCCCTTCGGGCGGTTTGACCCAGAAATCTCCCGCACAGTTCTGGTAGTATATCTCACCGGGAATTCGTCCACCGCCATCGCGCTGGGGAGTAAGAATTTGTGGCGGCACAAAGGCCTCTTTGTCTACCCAGTTTGTATACAGGGCATAGGTACCATAGCTGAAGTTTACCCCTCCGTACACGGTAGCTTGTTCAATACACCACTTATCAGAATTACAGGCCCACTTTATGAAATTGGCCCCGCCCCCCACAGAGTCTACCGAGGCAATACCTGCACAGGAAGCCTGATCCTCACGAGTGATTCCTCCGTTCGGCTGCGTCCCGACTTCGATATGAGAGAGTTTCTCGCTTGGAGTGTGGTCCGGCCACTCATAAATCCACAGGACGTCGTGACCACTGCCTTTGTATCCAGCCATGTAGAGTCCCGTAGACGATATAGTCAGATTACACCCAACCGACACATTTCCCGCATCAACCCACGTATTACCATCGGGAGGAGGAAAGGCATGGCCGCGAATGCCTGTCTGATCCACACTGCCCCATCCTGAGCCTCTGAGCTGCACAGCGGCCCACTTGGCATCGGCGCTCAGATTCCATCTGAGCATCTTCTGGTCGCTGTAGTTGGCCGCAGAACAATAGTCGACTACAAACTCGTGGGCTTTTGTCTGAGCATTGACACGCCAGATTTCTCCCGAACCTCGATAATTCTGATTAAGAGATTCATCACATTTTTCGTAGTAGATCCATTCGCCAATAGGCCAATCCAAATTCGCGTACCGACCGGGACAGTCTACGGCTACAAGATCTTCGAGCCCCGTACCATCGACATTGACCACTGAGATATGGCAATTAAGGTCTTCCCCACTGACCACTCCGTTTACTACCTTGACATCTTCTCGAAAAAAGCCAATACGTTCACCATTGATATCAAGAGACGGCTTCAGCGCCATATAGTCAAGCACCGTATCCGATGAAACAACTTTTGCATTCACCACCTGGTGGGTCACCATTTTTCCTCGCTGGATCTGCTTGGCCTCTTCAGGCGCCGCACCGGTACGAACGTTTACCGTTAGAGCCAACCCATCAGTGGCATGGGCATAATGCCCCAGAGCTAAGAGAAGAAGTACTCCGAACGTTTGTAATTTCATAGCATACTCCCGGGGATTGGATGATCGATCTACTGAGGGCCCTCGTGATATCAAATTCTACCATTCGTGTTCTGCTCTTACGACCGTGGGAAACCGGGCTGGAGAGAGCAAACCTCACCTACACTTTAATCGAGCGCATTCAGCCATTTATTGGGCATTTTGTTTGTTCCAAGGTTATGCAAGATGGTTAGTAGCAGCGTGGTCCCTGGTGCTTTTACAATGTCACCTTATGAGTTTCTCGCTCAGGAGCGACCGAATTCCGGTCCACAAGAAACGGTTTTCCTGTTATGGTGCCGGAAGAACTCAGGGTCGGGGCAATATCGCCAATGAAGAGGTGAGCCGCAAGGTAAGCCAGATTACTGAACCCAAAGTCGATTGTCGAGATAGGATGAACCGCATTTGAGGAACTGTTATCGAAGGCGACTATCGAAAGCTGCGCGGGGACCTGAATGCCTGCGAATGACAGCCATTCAAGATAATCATGGGCGATGTGGTCATTAAGCGCGACAATAGCGCTCACTGGAATCGAAAGTATCTTTTTTAGGGAAGGGGTCATTTGGAGTAATCGCTGCTTCTGCGAAGTCGGCAATGCCGTGGAAGATTCGTAATGTTTTGCCTGTGAAATCCGCTCGATCAGCCTGGGAACGTTTGAACTCACCCAAAGAGACCAGAAGTTTTCCTGGTGAACCGGACTGTGAATCTTCATATCCGGGAAGCCTGAGGCTGCTACTTTTTTTAAACGGTCGACCCGCTTTGTTGTCCAGTATTTGCGTATGCCGAACAGGCTTCTATCACGCACAACATTAGGGGGTAAGACTGACTCGTTATGACGGTAAGAACCAAGTACTTCCCGGTTGATGTCGGGGCAGGCTATCACCCGATGGCCGTTGTCATACAGAGTTTGAAGAGCTATACGTATTGCTTCTTCCTCATTTGATTCGATTCGGACGTAATTCGTACCAGCTTTGAGTGCTCGACGAGTAAGGGTGTGGGCTGTGTTCGTAGAATCGAAGTAGGTAACTGGCTGGCCCAGAGCGCACAGTTGTTTGATCAATCCCGCCAGGGAGACATCATTTTGGAACTCCATATCCCCAAAGGTAATAATCGAGCCGAAATATCTCGAACCAAGCAAGCGAGCCCTGGATACGATCTCAGCGTGCCCGACCTCTATCCCGGGATGATTTTTATCTCGTGCATGGAGCGCCATGGGGTAAAGCCGAATCCCATACCTGGCGATTTCTTCATAGAGAGGCACAAAGAACCTGTGTGTGTGCTCGCTTACAAACAGGTTTCGTGCCTGGTCATCTCTCTGGCAGATGAGCAAAATGACTTTCTGCATTTTTGCGGAATGATGAGCGTATGATGCTGGTTTTTCACTGCCCACAAACCACTTTCTTCCCTGAAGGAATATCTGGTGTTCCTCCTGCAGCCGTCGGTAAGCCGTGAGTACCGTTGTTCGAGACAAGTGTCTCTCAATTGCGAAATGGTCAATTTTGGGTAGCTGGGTCCCAACTCGGTAAGTGCCATCGCTTATTCGCTGACGAATGAAGTCGTACAACCGATTGGCCGATGCACCTTTCTTCACGTAGATACTCCCATGCGAACGTCTGTCGATTGCCATTGAAGCGGTACAATCCGGGTATTCATATAATACTATGATGCGCAGCCTCTGAAAAAACCAGGGCTAATCGAAACGGGTATTTCGACAACTCTGCCAGCAGGCTGGATCTGTCCATTCAGCGCTGCGTTGACCATTAATTCTACACAGCCTATGAGCGTTTTACCACTCCACCGCTCGGTTCCAGGCATTCTGGCCTTCCTTCCGAATAGTTTTCCCCTACCAAGAAGACGTGCTTTCAGGAGCAGTAATACCATGGAACCGAATTAGATGCACCCCGGGATCCTTTTTTCCCTATCTTTGCTCATATCGGCAGCTACCGAGAACATGCTTACCCTAACTGGAGGCCCCGTATGTCACTACCCAGGATTACCGCCCCCCTTTCCTTCCTGCAATTGGTGTCTCTTCTTTTGTTGGCAGGGATCGAAACATACGCCGGCCCCGCCCCGACTGATATCTTCATCGCAATGGGACAGTCGAATATGAAAGGTGGCCGAAAAGCATATGGTGATGATACCCTTCCTCTTGAGCGAGTATACCTTCTTGATGACCAAGGCAACTGGGAAGTCGCCAGGAACCCACTGGCCAAATACAACAACCAGGGATTGCCCTGGCCTGAAAAGGCTACTAATATCGGTCCCTCTTATCAATTCGGAAAGGACCTGGCTACCGCTTTCCCTGATAGGCAATTTGGACTTATCGTCATGGCTGTTGGTGGTAAGCGAATCGAATTCTTTTCTCGTGGAGACTACGAGAGGGCAACCGATGGCGGCGCGTACTACAACCTGGTCCACGAGCGACTACAGATGGCTCTGCAAAATACTCCGGGCGCTCGACTCCGCGGCATCATCTGGCACCAGGGTGAGGACAATGCCGCCGGTTGGGAGGGTTACCTGCCCTTGCTTCGTCAGCTGATCAATGCATGGCGTGAAGACACTGGGATCCCCGATTTGTTCTGGTGTGTTGGCGAATTGGGTCAGTGGCGCGAGCCTTCCCACAATTGGACTTACATGAACCAGGTTCTCAACTCAGTTCCGGACTCGATACCATACACCGACTGCGTTTCTTCCGATGGCTGTACCAATTACAAGGGCCTTCACCGAGACGACAGTTCCAGAACAGACGTCTGGCATTTCGATCAGAACGGAGCCAAACTGCTGGGAGTCCGATACGCTGAAAAGGTCATTGAACATGTTTACGGTGACCTTGTTGAGGTACAACGTCGAGACTTTCGTCTCACTTCTGACTATCGAACGCGGGTAATAGAGCAAGAGAAACAAGGCTCGATCATTGTTCGGCTCGATGGCCGCATTGTTCAACAGGTGCCCTATTCAACGCTTCCAACTACACGCGTCATTAGGATTCCTCTCAATTCCCGGAGCAACGCTTCACGACATCTTTTAAAGCGATAGCATACTGGAATGTTCGTGGGATTACCACGGTTCTTGTGATTAATAGTCTCTCTGTGGTTTAAACAGGACCAAGGGTACATTCATAGGGATATGCCCTTGGTCCTGTTTTGCGGAGGCCCCCCGGTGCTTGGATATGGATGCACTTTCTCGGAAAACCGTTGAACCTGGGAGGTTTGAGTTTCTGGTGAGCCCCAACTCTCGGAATGAAGATCTTTCGGTGGCGGGATTTGAGGTCAAATCGTAGTTAAGAAGGCTGGGTTGCCTTTCCGTAACCCAGTCTTCTTTCTTATCGCCATCTACCCCATTGCGCATTTACCATGAGGAGGCATTTGCTTATTGGTAAACGATATAATCAACCCACACTTTATCACCTTCGTTACGCTCCAGCCTGAGTACATCACCGCTATTAAACGAGATACTTCCGGATACTTCGGCCAGATCTACTCCGCCATGGGAGAGCGTT